>NZ_SDFT01000049.1:0-54696 GCF_004916815.1 Pantoea sp. R102 | reverse complement strand
TGCGTCAGCTGTGCGGCACGATCGGCGGCCAGCCGCGCGCGCTCAATGCGGCTGGCCAGCGTGCCGGGCGGCAGCTGATCGACGGTCAGCGCCAGGCTGCCGATGATCACCGCCAGCAAATTATTGAAATCGTGCGCCAGGCCGCCGGTCAGCTGACCGACCGCTTTCATCTTCTGGCTGTGCAGCAGTGCCGCTTCCAGCGCCTTACGTGAGGTGCGCTCCAGCACCGTGTTGACCATGCCGCGCCGCGGCACCGGGCTGAAGCGCAGTTCCAGCGTGCGGCCATCCGGTAACCTGACTTCCTGCGCGTCGTGCAGGCTGCTGAGCTGCACATCGACGCGATCAAGCAAACGCTGATAGTGCATGCCGCGATGCAGCTCGCGCGGCGCGAAGCCCAGCAGTTCGGCGTACTGCGCGTTCCACACCACCAGCTGACCGCTGTTATCAAACAGCGCGAAGCCGTCGCGCATGGCGAGGAAGGTCGATTCCAGCTGGTTGCTTTTCTCTTTCAGTAGCTGCGAGGTGTGGGCCAGCGAAGCGGTGTTGCGCGCGAACACGTTAAAGGCGCGCGCCAGATCGCCCAGCTCATCGCGCCGTGCCAGGCCGGGCACGCTGACGCTTTTCTCCCCCTGCGCCAGCCGCGTCATGGCGTGCGCGATGGCGGTAAGGCTGGAACCGAGATTGCGGTAGATGTAGTAACCGGCGTAACCGGTAATCAGCAGCGCCAGTAACATAAACAGACCGATGAAACCGATGATTGAATCCAGTTCCTGATGGGCGGTGGCGCTGCGCGCATCGCTCTGCTGCGCTACCAGCTGAACGTAGTGGGTGATGTCTTCGTTGAGCATCGCCACCAGCGCCTTGATGCGATACGTGGCGTAGGCGATGGCGATGTCACTCTGCTCCAGCTGACCGGCCACCGGCAGCAGCTGCTGGCTGGTGCTGACCAGCCGAGCGCGCTGCATCGCCAGTACGCCCTGCAGCGGCAGCGCAGACCAGATCGGCAGCACGCTGTTGAGCTGTTGCACTGCGGCCTGCGGCGTGGCGGACTGAATCGCCACGGTTAACAGCGCGGCCGTCTGCTGGCGCAGCGGCAGAAACGCGCCGTCACTGGCCAGCAGGTCGATACGGTTGAGCAGCAGCTGCGCCTGCCACAGGCCGCTGAGCATCACGTTACGCTGTAAATGGCGCTGATGCCCCTCCAGCAGCAGCTGGCTGATGCTTTGCTCCAGCATCTGGCTGCGCTCGCGGATGCGTGCCAGCAGCGCCGGCTGCTGTGCGGCCAGCGGCGCGCTGGCCAGCTGACTCAGCGATTGCTGCAGCGCCTGCTGAGTCTGCTGCAGGCGCGCCGACTCGCTCTGGTATTCGAGCGCGCCCACCACCTGCGCCAGCCGCACCGCGGCGATGGCGACATTGGCCGTATCACGCGCCAGCGCCAGGCTGCCGTTCATGTCGGCCAGCGTTTGTGCCTGTGCCTGCTCCTGAATGTGACCGGCGTGGCGAAAACCGAAAATAGCCACCAGGCTCACCGCCAGCGTAACGCTCACCACCAGCAGGTTAAACATCAGCAGGCGCCCGCGCGCGCCGGCGTGCCAGTGCAGACTGTGACTCATTGCTGCCGCTCCTTACCGCTCAACTCCGGCGAGTATAGAAGCGCGGCCGGAGCGCAATATGACAAATATGAACGGCGTCTGACATTTTCCATTTATCTGGCGTTGCTTAACTCGCGGCTATCCACTGGCAGCAGGAGCCTGAAGATGGCGGCGACACCGATATTAGAAATGCGGGCAATTACCCGGCGCTTCGGCAGCTTCTATGCGCTGAAAGGCGTCGACCTGACCGTCTGGCCGGGTGAAGTGCACGCGCTGATGGGCGAAAACGGTGCCGGTAAAAGTACCTTAATGAAGATTCTGGCCGGCGCGTATACCGCCAGCAGCGGGGAAATTCTTATCGATGGTCAACCCTACGCCATCAGGGGCCCGAAAGAGGCGCTGGCGGCAGGGATCACCCTGATTTATCAGGAAATCAACCTGGCACCGAATCTGACGGTGGCGGAAAACATCTTTCTCGGCAGTGAAATTTCCCGTGGCGGGCTGGTGAAGCGTCGCCAGATGGCGGAAGAAGCGCAGCAGGTGATTAACCGCCTTGGCGCGCAGTTCAGCGCCACCGATCTGGTGAGTCGCCTGAGCATCGCCGAACAGCAGCAGGTGGAAATTGCCCGCGCGCTGCATCGCAACAGCCGCATCCTGGTGATGGACGAACCCACCGCTGCGCTCTCGAATCGCGAAACCGAACAGCTGTTTGCGCTGATCAAACGCCTGCGCAGCGAAGGCATGGCGATCATCTACATCAGCCACCGCATGGCGGAGGTGTATGAACTCTCCGATCGCGTCAGCGTGCTGCGCGACGGCCAGTACGTCGGCAGCCTGACGCGCGAACAGCTGAACGCCAGCGAACTGGTGCGCATGATGGTTGGTCGTCCGCTCAGCGATCTGTTCAACAAAGATCGCGCCATTAGCTTCGGCGAAATTCGCCTGGCAGTAAATCATCTGACCGACAACCGGAAGGTGCATCCCAGCAGCCTGGCGGTGCGCGCCGGGGAGATCGTCGGACTGGCCGGGCTGGTCGGTGCCGGCCGCAGCGAGCTGGCGCAGCTGATTTTTGGCGTGCATCAGCCAGCCGGCGGTGAAATCTGGATCGACGGGGAAAAAGTGCAGATTCACTCGCCGCGAGACGCCATTGCGCGCGGCATCGGTTTCCTGACCGAAAACCGCAAAGAGCAGGGGCTGTTTCTTGAACTGGCGGCGCAGGAAAACATCGTGATGGCCACGCTTGAGCGCGATGCCAGCTACGGCCTGCTTAACCGGCGCAAAGGGCATAAGATCGCCAGCGAGGCGATTCAATCACTGAATATCCGCGTGCCGCACGCCCAGGTGCGCGCTGGCGGCTTATCCGGCGGCAACCAGCAGAAGCTGCTGATTTCGCGCTGGGTATCGATAGCGCCGCGCATCCTGATTCTGGATGAGCCGACGCGCGGCGTGGATGTCGGCGCCAAGAGTGAAATCTACCGCATGATGAACCAGATGGCGCAGCAGGGCGTGGCAATTTTGATGATCTCCAGCGAGCTGCCGGAAGTGGTAGGCATGAGTGACCGTGTGTACGTGATGCGCGAAGGCACAATCGCCGGCGAGCTGAGCGGCGAGCAGATTAGCCAGGAAAACATAATGACACTGGCCACCGGCGCGCAGCCGGTCCAGGCCTGAGGAGACGGGAATGACCAGTGAAACCGCACGCGTAAAAAGTCCAACGCTAAAACGTGCGTTGATGAGTGACCTGCTGCAAACCGTGGGTATCTTGCCGATTCTGATCCTGATCGTGGCGGTATTTGGCTTTGTCGCCCCGAACTTTTTTACCGAAGCTAACCTGCTGAATATCACGCGTCAGGCCTCCATCAACATTGTGCTGGCGGCGGGCATGACGTTTGTCATTCTCACCGGCGGCATTGACCTGTCGGTTGGCTCAATGCTGGGTACCACGGCGGTGGTGGCGATGGTGGTGTCGCTCGATCCGGCGTTTGCCGGGCTGACCATCCCGGCCGCGCTCGGAGCCGGGCTGATCATGGGGCTGTTCAACGGCATTCTGGTCGCCTGGGCGGGCCTGCCGCCGTTTATCGTCACGCTGGGCACCTATACCGCGCTGCGCGGGGCGGCCTATCTGCTGGCTAACGGCACCACGGTGATCAATTCGGATATCAACTTTGAGTGGATAGGCAACGGTTATCTCGGCCCGATCCCGTGGCTGATCATCATTGCCTTTGCGGTGATTGCGCTGTGCTGGTTTATTTTGCGCCGCACCACGCTTGGCGTGCACATCTATGCGGTGGGCGGCAACATGCAGGCAGCGCGCCTCACCGGTATTAAAGTCGGCGCGGTGCTGGTGTTTGTCTACGCCATGAGCGGCCTGCTGTCCGGGCTGGGTGGCCTGATGAGCGCATCGCGCTTGTACAGCGCTAACGGCAACCTTGGCGTGGGCTATGAGCTGGACGCGATCGCCGCGGTGATTCTTGGCGGGACCAGCTTTGTCGGCGGCATTGGCACGATTACCGGCACGCTGATTGGCGCGCTGATTATCGCCACGCTGAACAACGGCATGACGCTGATGGGCGTGTCGTACTTCTGGCAACTGGTGATTAAGGGCGGGGTGATCATCATTGCGGTGCTGATCGATAAGTACCGTACGCGGCATCACGTGGGGTGAGGGGCGGCCGCTGGCCCTGGCCCTCACCCCAACCCTCTCCCGCTTGCGGGAGAGGGGGCTGTCCGGAGAGAAGATTTAGAAAACAAGTGCTTCACCTGAACACCACGCAGAACGGTTCCCTCTCTCGCTCGCGGGAGAGGGGGCAGCCCGGAGCGAAGATCTGGAAAACGAGAGCTTCACCTGAAAACTATGCAGAACGGTTCCCTCTCCCGCACGCGGGAGAGGGTTAGGGTGAGGGCAAAGGCAAAGGCAATCAGGGCATAAAACCAAAAAAGCAGGAGAACATCGACTATGCGTTTTAATCCGATTATCACCGGACTGCTGGCCGCGACACTGTTCAGTGCGCCATTTGTGCAGGCCAAAGAACTGAAATCCATCGGCGTGACGGTGGGCGATTTGGCTAACCCGTTCTTCGTCCAGATCACCAAAGGGGCGGAGCTCAAGGCGCGTCAGCTGGCGGGCGATAAGGTCAACGTGACGCTGGTCTCCAGCGGCTATGATCTTGGCCAGCAGGTAGCGCAGATTGACAACTTCATTGCCGCTAAAGTGGACATGATCATCCTCAACGCCGCCGACTCCAAAGGCATCGCGCCGGCGGTGAAGCGGGCGCGTGATGCCGGCATCGTGGTAGTAGCGGTGGACGTGGCCGCGGACGGTGCCAATGCCACCATCACCTCTGACAACACCCAGGCCGGGGCCATGGCCTGTAAATACATCTCCGACCGCCTGAAAGCCAAAGGCAACGTGGTCATCATCAACGGACCACCGGTGTCAGCGGTGCAGAACCGCGTGGAAGGCTGCATGAATGAGCTGAAAACCCACCCGGATATCAAACTGCTCTCTTACAACCAGAACGCCAAAGGCAGTCGCGAAGGCGGACTGGAAGTGATGACCGGTCTGCTGTCGGCCAATCCGAAGATTGATGCCGTGTTCGCCATCAACGATCCTACCGCTATCGGTGCCGATCTGGCGGCGAAGCAGGCGCAGCGTAGCGAATTCTTTATCGTCGGCGTCGATGGATCGCCAGACGGCGAAGAGGCGCTGAAGCGCAAAGGCTCGCTGTTTGTCGCGACACCTGCCCAGGATCCGCAGGTGATGGCGGCCAAAGCGGTTGAGATTGGCTATGACATCCTGCAGGGCAAGCCAGCGCCGGATAAGCCGGTGCTGATTCCGGTAACGCTGATCGATCGTAACAATGTCAGCAGCTACAAAGGCTGGACGGTGAAATAAGCCACACGGGCGTCGCGGTGCACACTGCCCGCCGCGACGCCCGCCGGAGACGCAGCTATGCAACGTTCCGAAGTTAACGCGATTTTGCAACTGACCCGCGAATTCTTTCTGCGGCAGGATGTGCATCTGCCGCCGTGGGCCGATTACGGTCTCAGCCAGTGGCGCGCGCTGGACACCCCAGCCGCTGCCGAACTGCTGGCGCTGCACCTCGGCTGGGATGTCACCAGTTTTGGTGCCGATGATTTCAGCCAGACCGGCCTGACGCTGTTTACCCTGCGCAACGGTTCACGCGGCGGACAGCCGTGGGGCAAACCGTATGCGGAGAAGATCATGCACGTGCGCGAAGGGCAGGTGACGCCGATGCATTATCATCCGCAAAAAATGGAAGACATTATCAACCGCGGCGGTGGCAACCTGATTGTCACGCTACACAATCGCGACGGCGATCGGCTGGCGGATTCGCCGGTACAGGTCACGCTCGATGGCATCTGCCAGACCCATGCCGCCGGTTCCCAACTGCGGCTGTCACCCGGCGAGAGCGTCACGTTACTGCCCGGTGTCTGGCACAGCTTCTGGGGCGAAACCGGCTACGGCGATGTGCTGGTGGGCGAAGTCTCCATGCCCAATGACGATGAGCACGACAACGTCTTTCTTACCCCGCTGGCGCGCTTTAATCCGATTGATGAGGATGAAGCGCCGCGCTGGCTGCTGTGTAACGAATATCACCGCTGGCTGGCATAACAGGAGTGTTCCATGGCACTGATCTCTCTGGCGCAGGGCCTCGCCCATGCGCAGCAGCACGGTTACGCGCTCGGCGCGTTCAACGTTCTCGACACCCACTTTCTGCGCGTGCTGTTCCATGCGGCGGAGCAGCAGCGTTCGCCGTTTATCATCAACATTGCCGAGGTGCATTTTAAATACGTCAGCCTGGAACCGCTGATCGCCGCTATCCGTGCCGAAGCGGCGCTGCACGCCATCCCGGTGGTGCTCAACCTCGATCACGGCCTGCATTTTGATGCGGTGATGCGGGCAATTCGCCTCGGCTTCACCTCGGTAATGTTCGATGGTTCAACCCTGAGCTATGACGAGAACATTCGCCAGACGCGGGAAGTAGTGAAGATGTGCCACGCGCTGGGCATTTCGGTTGAGGCTGAGCTGGGCGCCGTGGGCGGCGATGAGGGGGGCGCGCTGTTTGGCGAAGCGGACAGCAATAAATTCACCGACCCGGCGCTGGCGGCGGAATTTGTCCAGGCAACCGGCATCGACTGCCTCGCAGTGGCCATCGGCAACGCGCACGGCAAATACAAAGGCGAGCCAAAGCTTGATTTTGACCGTCTGGCGGCGATTCGCGCAGCGGCCGGCATTCCGCTGGTGCTGCACGGTGGTTCCGGCATCAGCGACGCCGATTTCCGTCGCGCCATCAGCCTCGGCATTCACAAAATCAACTTCTACACCGGTATGTCGCAGGCGGCGCTCGGGGCGATTGAAACGCAAATCACCCAGCGCGACGCGCGCTACGACTCGTTCGCCGAACTGTTAATGGCGGTTGAACGCGACATCGCCAGCGTTGTTGCCCAGCAGATGCAGGTGTTTGGCAGCGCCGGGAGGGCCTGACATGGCAGCACGCAACGGCATTCTGGCGGCGGGTAACATGCTGGTGGATCACGTGCAGCGCATCAGCCACTGGCCAGAACAGGGCTGGCTGGCGGAGATTAACCATAGCGAGAAATGCAGCGGCGGTGCAGCGCTGAATGTGCTGTTTACCCTGGCGCGCATGCAGGTCGGTCTGCCGCTGGCCGCCGTGGGGATGCTGGGCGAGGACAGCGACGGCGATTATCTGCTGCAGCTGCTGGATGAACATCATGTGGATCGTCAGCACGTGCAGCGCACCGGTGCGTCAGCCACGGCGATGACGCAGGTGATGACCGCGCCGGACGGTCAGCGCACCTTTTTTCATGCGCGCGGGGCCAATGCGCAGCTCGATGTGGCGCACTTCGCTCACCTTGCCACCGCGCACCGCATCTTCCACCTCGGCTATCTGTTGTTACTGGATAAGCTCGACCAGCCCGATGCGCAGTACGGTACCCGCAGTGCCCGGCTGCTGGCGGAGATGCAGCAGCGCGGCTATCTCACTTCGCTCGATCTGGTCTCACGCGCCGGCGAGTATCAGACGCTGGTGAAGCCGGCGCTACGCTGGCTCGATTATCTGGTGATTAACGAACTGGAAGCGCAGGCGCTCACCGGCATCGAGCTGCGCAGCAGTGGCACGCTGGCGTCACCGGCGGCGTTTGCTGCGGCGGCACGCTGGCTGCTGGCGCAGGGTGTGCGCCAGCGCGTGGTGATTCATGCACCGGAAGGCGCCTGGGGCCAGCAGCCAGAGGGCGACGGTCTGTGGCAGCCCGCCTGGTGCTTAGCGGCAGAGGAGATTGTCGGCAGCGTCGGGGCGGGCGATGCCTTCTGCGCCGGCGTGCTGTACGCCAGCCATCAGAACTACAGCCTGCAGCAGACGTTAAAGCTGGCCCATACCTGCGCCAGCTTTAATCTGCATGCGGCCAACGCGCTGGACGGCATCCGGCCACTGAGCGAGATGCAGCGCTGGATGGATCAGGCGATTTGCGTCTCGCGCGCCGCGGCGGACGGGCGCATCACATCGGCGGAAAAAACATAGCCCAGTCCGCGAATGGTGCGGATCAGGATCGGCTGATGCGGATTAGCCTCGATTTTGCGTCTGAGGCGCATGATCAGCACATCAATGGTGCGATCGAACACGTCGAGGCTCTCGCTGTGGGTCAGCTCCAGCAGCTGGTCGCGCGTCAGGACCTTACGCGCGTGGCCGACCAGCGCGCGCAGCAGACTGTATTCGCCCTGAGTGAGCGGCACGCTTTCACGCTGCGGATTGAACAGCTGACAACGCACATCATCCAGCCGCCAGCCATTAAACTGCCAGCCGTCATCAATCACCGTTTCCGGCTGCGCCAGTCGCCCGCAGCGGCGCAGCGCCGCACGGGCCCGCGCCACCACCACGCGGGGATTAAAGGGTTTGGCGATATAGTCGTCGGCGCCCATCTCCAGCCCAACCACCATATCGGCTTCCGATCCCATGCCGGTCAGCATGATCACCAGCAGCTCAGGGCGCTGACGCTGCATCTGCTGTAATACCAGCAGGCCGTTGGTATCGGGCAGCATCATATCCAGCATCACCAGGGAGATTTCCGGATGCTGCGCCAGCAGCGCCAGGGCGTCGCGCCCCTGATGACAGCTATAAACGGTAAACACATGTTCGCTCAGCACATCGTGCAGCAATTCGCAGATGGCACGATCATCATCAACGACCAGAATCGCGGGCTTCATTGCACTGCCTCTTTTGTTGCGAAAGGGTTAAACGCAGTGTAACCCGGCGTTTTTAAGCTGCTGAAACGCGCAGCAGAAACGTGAGCGCCATCGCCTGGCAGAGTGTGAAAGCGTGCGTTACCGCAATATTTCACCCCCGGCTGCGCACGGCGGGAAAACGTTTGCGCGCAGGTGGTGCAATGCACCATAATCGCGCCTCGTTCTGGTTCAGAATTTTCTTAGCCGCAACGGCACGCTGAAACGGAAACGATTGCGTCAGGGAGTGGCATAGCAATTGCTATGTGGACAGGGGATAGCACACGACGTTCTGCTGCCAGCGGTGGCAAAACGCCGGCATAAAAAAATAATTTTCCTCACTTTTTCCGCGTCAGCTTAGCCACCACGCGCGGAATAGCGGGAAAACGCCTTGGCAAGAGAGAGCAGGCCTGCGGGCCGTCTCCGCTGATGAGAGATGATGATGTTAGAAAAACTTTTTAAGTTAAAAGCTCACCACACCACGGTGCGCACCGAAATCATTGCCGGTATCACGACCTTTCTGGCAATGGCCTACATCCTGTTTGTGAACCCCAGCATCCTCGGGGCGACCGGTATGGATAAAGGCTCGGTGTTTGTTGCCACTTGTCTGGCTGCAGCCATCGGTTCGATTCTGATGGGCCTGATCGCCAACTATCCGATCGCGCTGGCACCGGGCATGGGCCTGAACGCCTTCTTCACCTACACCGTGGTGCTGCATATGGGCTACACCTGGCAGATCGCGCTGGGTGCGGTGTTCCTTTCGGCGGTGATCTTCTTTGCGCTGTCGATTTTTAAAATTCGCGAATGGATTATCGCCAGCATTCCGCTGCCGCTGCGTGCCGGGATTGCAGCAGGCATTGGCCTGTTCCTCGCACTGATTGCGCTGGAAGGAGCGGGCATCGTGGTGGATAACCCGGCTACGCTGGTCGGTCTGGGCGACCTGACCAAACCGGGTCCGCTGCTGGCGCTGCTTGGCTTCTTTATCATTGTGGTGCTGGAAGCGCGTCGCGTCACCGGAGCCGTACTGATCGGCATTCTGGTTGTTACCTTTATCTCGATGGGCATTGGCCTGACGCCGTTCGCGGGCGTGTTCTCTGCGCCGCCGTCGATTGCGCCGACCTTTATGCAGCTGGATATCGCCGGCGCGTTCAACGTTGGCCTGGTGAGCGTGATCTTTGCGTTCCTGTTTGTCGACGTGTTTGATAACACCGGCACGCTGCTGGGCGTGACGAAACGCGCCGGTCTGGCCGATGAGCAGGGCAACGTGCCGAAAATGGGCCGTGCGCTGATCGCCGATAGCGCCGCTGCACTGTTCGGTTCACTGCTGGGTACCTCAACCACCACCAGCTATGTGGAGTCCGCTGCGGGCGTCAGCGCCGGCGGCCGTACCGGTCTGACGGCGATTGTGGTCGCCATTCTGTTCCTGCTCAGCCTGTTCTTCTCGCCACTGGCGGGTAGCGTGCCGGTCTACGCCACGGCACCAGCGCTGCTGTTCGTCGCGGTGCTGATGGCTTCCGGTCTGGCAGAAATTGACTGGAAAGATGTCACCACGGCGGCACCGGTCACCGTGACCGCGCTGACCATGCCGCTGACTTACTCAATCGCTAATGGTATCGCCTTTGGTTTTATTACCTGGACGGTGGTGAAACTGCTGAGTGGCCGCACCAAAGAGGTCAATGCGGCGCTGGTGATTCTGTCGATTCTGTTTGTGATTAAACTCGGCTGGCTGAGTGCCTGATGCTGTGTAACGGAAGCCCGCCCGGGCTTCCGTGTAAGTTGTTACATGCGCGCAATGATTGTTTGCGTGATGTCTCGCAATGCCTGCCCGTCGCCACTTTTCACTTTCAGGCCTGTTGTTTACTGTCTCACCGTAAATTCTGCCATGCGCAAATTTTTTGCCTGCAGTGGCGGGATCGTGGAATGTTTAATCGCTGCCGCTCTGCTTAAATAGCGGTGTAGTGAGGCGATGACACAAGGTTGCTGAAGAAGGACAAGATAATGGATTATCCCGTTTGCACGCTGTCGCATCGGTTGCCGCCTCGCCTTCTGGCGTTAAGAAATCAGGGAGCACCGCTAATGGTACGATTAACCCAACACGTAGAACAGCTGGCGAACACCACTCAGCTGTTACAGCAGGATGTCGCGGTCCTGACCGCGCGTTTTGAAAACCTTGCAACCAGAGCGGACGTGGAACGCGTGCGTACCGAACAGGGACTGATGTGCAATCAACTGATGAATGAGATCGGGCAGGTGGAGAAACGCATCGATAAAAATTTCGAACGGTTAAATGACAGACTGATCTGGACCCTCATGTTGCCGGCTCTCATCGCCGTACTGGCATGGTTTGTAAAAGTGGCGGTGCTGAAAATTTAAGGTTGCCAGCAGAAATCCGGCCCGTCCATGGGCCGGAACAGCGGATTTAGCGGAAGGGCGGTTCGTTGAAGGTGCGTAGTTTCCTGGAGTGCAGTTTGTCACCCTCGGCGCGCAGCAGCTCAACGGCGCAGATGCCAATCTGCAGATGTTCCGAGATCGCGCCCTCATAGAAACGGTTGGCCTGGCCGGGCAGCTTGATTTCACCGTGCAGCGGTTTATCCGAGACGCACAGCAGGGTGCCGTACGGCACGCGGAAACGATAGCCCTGTGCGGCAATGGTGGCGCTCTCCATATCCACCGCCACCGCGCGGCTCAGGTTGAAGCGTAACGCAGATGCGGAGTAGCGCAGCTCCCAGTTGCGGTCGTCCGTGGTGACAACCGTACCGGTGCGCAGGCGCTGCTTCACCTCTTCGCCGGGCATACCGCTGACTGCTTTGGTGGCGTCGTACAGGGCACGCTGCACCTCCGCAATGCTCGGGATCGGGATATCCGGTGGTAATACGCTGTCCAGCACGTGGTCGTCACGCAGATAGGCGTGTGCCAGTACGTAATCGCCGATGCTCTGGCTTTCACGCAGGCCACCGCAGTGACCAATCATCAGCCACGCATGTGGGCGCACCACCGCGAGGTGGTCGCAGATGGTTTTGGCGTTCGACGGACCGACGCCAATATTGACCAGCGTGATGCCGCGACGATTGGGCGAGGTTAAATGCCAGGCGGGCATCTGATGCTTCTTCCACGCCAGATCCGACATCATCGCCGTTGGGTCCTGCGTTTCCGCCGTGATCACCACATCGCCGGCGCAGGCGAGACTGTCGTAAGGCGTGCTGGGGTCCTGCACCTGCTCAATCGCCCAGCGCACGAACTCATCGACGTAGCGCGTGTAGTTGGTGAACAGCACAAACGGCTGGAAGTGTTCTACCGCGGTGCCGGTGTAGTGACGCAGGCGCGCCAGGGAGAAATCGGTGCGCAGCGCGTCGAAATGCGACAGCGGGAATAGCGCGTCGGCGTTGAACAGGCCATCAGCGGTTTCATCGCCGATCTGCGACAGTTCGGTCGTCGGAAAATGGCGCGCAATACTGGCGCTCATGGAGCGGTCCAGCGACAGGTCGGAGCCATCAATCACATAGGGATAAGGGATTTCCTGCTGTGACGGGCCCACCTCAATCAGCACGTCGTACTCTTTTTCGATCATCTGCAGCTGTTCGCTGAGATAGTGACGCAGCAACGCCGGGCGCGTGATGGTGGTGCTGTAGCGACCGGTGTGGGTAAAACGTCCCCAGGCGCGGGTGCGATTTTGCTGCGGGCCTTCACCCTGCCAGGTGATGCGCAGCTCCGGATAGACAAAAAGCCCCTGCTGGCGCAGCCCGGCGTCCGGCAGTGTGCCGCTGGCAGTGAATGTGCGAATGGCGTTGCGCAGCGCTTCAACCGCGTCGTCATAAAGACGCTCCAGTTGATCCAGCGCCTGTTCGGTGGTCAATCCGTTCCGTTGCGTATTCATAGATTCTCCTTCAGCAATTTGGACCGATTTGACCAGAGCATAGCGGATAAACCTCTCATCACGATGAAGAATCTGTGATCGACCGCATTCTGCACCATCACGGTGCTGGTAGGCGGCAAAAGGCTGGCTATGTTTATCAGGTGCAGGGAGGCCACATCGCACGTTTTCCGCCCGGCTGCGATGCCGCTGCAAAAAAATTGTCACCGATTGTCTTCTCTGGCGAGCTTTTTGCTTAAATTTCAACCGTGGTCGCGCTGACCACACTGCTCTCGAAGTGTTTCAGATTGATTTCTCCCAGGCCGTGGTATGGCTCCGTTCCTGACCCGTTGAGGATTGAAAGCATGTCTTTGAAATTCATAAAACACCCATTGAAGGTGGTGATGGCAGGTTGTTTAAGCATGGCGTTCTACGCGCAGGCTGACATAAAGATTGGCGTGGCCGGTCCGTTTACCGGACCGAATGCTACGTACGGTACACAATACTGGAAGGGCGCCAGCCAGGCCGCGGCGGACATTAACGCGGCGGGCGGCATAAACGGTGAAAAAATTGTGCTGGTGCAGGGCGATGACGCCTGCGAACCCAAGCAGGCGGTGGCCGTTGCCAACCGGCTGGTGGATCAGGACAAAGTGATGGCGGTGGTGGGCCATTTCTGCTCATCCTCGACCATGCCAGCCTCAGAGGTGTATGACGAGGCGGGCGTACTGGCGATTACGCCCGGTTCAACCAATCCACAAATCACCGAGCGCGGCATGAAAACCCTGTTCCGCATGTGCGGGCGGGATGACCAGCAGGGAAGTATCGCCGCGAACTATATCCTCGATACGCTGAAAGCGAAGAAAGTGGCGGTGATTCACGATAAAGATACTTACGGTCAGGGGCTGGCGGATGCCACCAAAGCGGCGCTGGAGAAACGCGGCGTCAAAGAGGTGCTGTATGAGGGGCTGTCGCGCGGTGAAAAAGACTTTAATGCGCTGGTCACCAAAATCGGCGCGGTGAAACCGGATGTGGTCTATTTCGGTGGCTGCCATCCGGAGGCGGGTCCGCTGGTGCGTCAGATGCGCGAGCAGGGCGTCAATGCGGCTTTCTTCTCCGGCGACTGCATCGTGACGGAAGAACTGGTGACTGCCGCCGGCGGTCCGCAGTTCACTAAAGGCGTGTACATGACCTTCGGCAATGACCCGCGCACCATCGCGGATGGCAAAGCGGTGATTGAAAAATTCCGCGCCAGCGGTTTTGAGCCAGAAGGGTATACGCTCTACGCCTACGCCTCCATTCAGGCTCTGGCCGCCGCCTACAAAGCGGCAGGCAAAGACAATGAAAAAGCCAGCGACTGGCTGAAGGCCAACAGCGTTGACACCGTGATGGGCAAGAAGGCATGGGACGAAAAAGGCGACCTGAAAGTCTCGGATTACGTGGTCTATCAGTGGGATGACAAAGGCAAATATCACCAGCTGTAATTCGCTCTGCGGCCCCGCGCGCAGCGGGGCCGTTCGCATCTGAGCGTGACCTGTGCACGCCTTCCACCTGCGAGAGACAATATGGACGCCTTCTTTATACAGCAGCTGATTAACGGCCTGACGCTGGGCGCGGTCTACGGGCTGATCGCCATCGGCTACACCATGGTTTACGGCATTATCGGCATGATCAACTTCGCCCACGGCGAGGTGTACATGATCTCTGCTTATCTGTGTGCGATCGGGCTGGCGCTGCTCAGCTACTTTGGCATTCACTCCTTTCCACTGCTGATCTTTGGCACGCTGTTGTTCACCATCGTGGTCACCGCCGCTTACGGCTGGGCCATTGAGCGCATTGCCTATCGTCCGCTGCGCAATTCCACCCGGCTGGCACCGCTGATCTCTGCCATTGGTATGTCGCTGATTCTGCAAAACTATGTGCAGCTCAGTCAGGGACCGAATCAGCAGGGCATTCCTACTCTGCTCAGCGGTGTGCTGCGTATGGAGATTGACGGCGGCGTGGTGCAAATCACCTGGACCAAAGTGTTTATCCTGGTGGCGGCGCTGTGCGGGATGGCGCTGCTGACCTGGATTATCCAGTACACCAAACTGGGCCGTATCTGCCGTGCGGTCCAGCAGGATCGGCGCATGGCGTCGATTCTCGGTATCAATACCGACCGGGTGATTTCGCTGGTGTTTGTCATCGGCGCGGCGATGGCCGGGCTGGCCGGGGTGCTGGTTACCATGAACTACGGCACGTTTGATTTCTACGCCGGCTTCATTATCGGCATCAAAGCCTTCACCGCGGCGGTGCTGGGGGGCATCGGTTCGCTGCCCGGTGCGATGCTGGGCGGTTTGCTACTGGGCGTGGCCGAGGCGCAGTTCGCCGGGCTGGTGAACTCTGATTACAAAGATGTGTTCTCGTTTTCGCTGCTGGTGGTGATTTTAATCTTCCGTCCGCAGGGACTGCTGGGCCGGCCGCTGGTCGCCAAAGTGTGAGGAAGCCAGAATGAATGCAATGACGCAAACCAGCGGCATCCGTCAGGTGCTGCTCGACACGCTGCTGGCCGGTGCTGTCGCGCTGGTGGTGTTCGGCCCGGTAGTGGGCGTGGTGCTCAGCGGCTACAGTTTTACGCTGTCGCCGCTGCGCGTGGCGCTGCTGGTGGCAGTGGTGATGGCAGGACGTTTGCTGCTGGGGCTGTTTCTGCATACCGCCGTGGGGCGCCGTTTTCTGCGCAAGTTTGAGGGCAACGATGACGGCGTATACGTGCGTGAACCCGGTTACCGCTCGCGCCTGCGCTGGATAATACCGCTGCTGCTGGTTGTGGCTCTGGCGTTTCCGTTTCTCTCCAGCAAGTATCTGCTGACGGTGGCGATTCTCGGGCTAATCTACGTGCTGCTGGGACTCGGGCTCAATATCGTGGTCGGCCTCGCCGGGCTGCTCGATCTGGGCTACGTGGCATTTTACGCCATTGGTGCCTACGGGCTGGCGCTGGGCTATCAGTATCTCGGGCTGGGGTTCTGGAGCATGATCCCCATCGCTGCGCTGCTGGCGGCATTGGCCGGTGCGCTGCTCGGCTTTCCGGTGCTGCGCATGCACGGTGACTATCTGGCTATCGTCACGCTCGGCTTCGGTGAAATTATCCGGCTGGTGCTGAATAACTGGCTGTCGTTCACCGGGGGCCCGAACGGCGTCTCGGTGCCGTCACCGACCTTTCTCGGCCTTGAATTCGCCCGCCGGGCAAAAGAGGGCGGCATACCGTACCACCAGTTTTTGCATCTCGATTACAACCCCAACATGAAGTTCATCTTTATTTACGTGGTGCTGGTGCTGGTAGTGCTGCTGGTGCTGTTTATCAAGCACCGGCTGACGCGCATGCCGATTGGCCGGGCGTGGGAAGCGTTGCGTGAAGATGAAATCGCCTGTCGCGCCATGGGGCTGAATCACGTGCTGGTGAAGCTGTCGGCCTTTATGCTCGGAGCCTCAACCGCCGGTATTGCCGGGGTATTTTTCGCCAGCTATCAGGGGTTCGTTAATCCCACCTCGTTTACCTTTTTTGAGTCCGCGCTGATTCTGGCCATCGTGGTGCTGGGCGGGATGGGCTCGACGCTCGGCGTGGTGCTGGCCGCGTTTGTGCTGACGGTGGCGCCCGAGCTGCTGCGCAGCTTTGCCGAGTACCGCGTGCTGCTGTTTGGCATGTTGATGGTGCTGATGATGATCTGGCGTCCGCGCGGCCTGGTGCGCACCGCACGCGTCGGTGTGCCGCTGAGAAAAGGAGTACGCCATGAGTGATGCCATCCTGCAGGTTGATAACCTGATGATGCGCTTTGGCGGCATCAAAGCGCTGAATGATGTCAGTCTGCGCGTGGAGCGCGGCTCGGTCACCGCGCTGATTGGCCCCAACGGCGCGGGCAAAACCACGGTATTTAACTGCCTGACGGGATTTTATCGCGCCAGCGGCGGGCGCATTGTGCTCAATGCCCATCAGCGCAGCACCGATGTGATCCAGGTGCTGGGCCAGAAGATTCAGCCGGGTGACTGGCTGCGGCCGGCGCGGCTGGGCTCGCGTATCTGGTACAAGATGTTTGGCGGCGCACATCTGGTCAACCGCGCCGGTCTGGCGCGTACCTTTCAGAACATCCGCCTGTTTCGCGAGATGTCGGTGGTGGAGAACCTGCTGGTGGCGCAGCATATGCAGGTCAACCGTCAGCTGCTGGCCGGCATCCTCAATACCCGCGGCTATCGGGCGGCGGAGAGTCGCGCGCTCGATCGCGCTTTTTACTGGCTGGAGCGCGTTGATCTGGTCAGCAGTGCCAACCGGCTGGCCGGTACGCTCTCTTACGGCCAGCAGCGCCGGCTGGAGATTGCGCGCGCCATGTGCACCCGGCCGGAGCTGATCTGCCTGGATGAGCCCGCAGCGGGGCTTAATCCGGTCGAAACCGAGGCGCTGAGCCAGATTCTGCATCAGCTGCGCGCCGATCATCGCATCAGCGTGCTGTTGATTGAACACGATATGCCGATGGTGATGCGCATTTCCGATCACATCGTGGTGCTGGATCACGGTGACGTGATCGCCCAGGGCACGCCGCAGCAGATTCGACACGATGCGAAGGTGATCGCCGCTTATCTCGGCGCGGAAGAGGAGAGCGAGCATGGCTGAAGCAATGCTGGCGTTTGAACAGGTAGATGTGTTTTACGGCCCGGTGCAGGCGCTGAAGCAGGTGTCGCTGACCGTGGCGGAAGGGGAAACCGTCGCGCTGATTGGGGCCAACGGTGCGGGAAAATCCACGCTGCTGATGTCGATTTTTGGTCAGCCGCGCATTGCCAGCGGTGAAATTCGCCTGCGCGGAGAAGCCATCAGCCAGCGGTCGACCCATTTTATCGCCGCCAGCGGCATTGCTCAGGCGCCGGAAGGACGGCGCATCTTTCCGGATATGACGGTGGAAGAGAACCTGCTGATGGGCACCATCGCCATCGGCGAGCGCTACATGAAGCAGGATAAAGAACGCATGTACACGCTGTTTCCACGCCTGCTGGAGCGGCGAAAACAGCGGGCAATGACGCTCTCCGGCGGCGAACAGCAAATGCTGGCGATCGCCCGCGCGCTGATGAGCCGGCCGCGTCTGCTGCTACTGGATGAACCCAGCCTCGGGCTGGCCCCGCTGGTGGTAAAGCAGATTTTCAGCATCCTGCGCGAGCTGACGCAGCAGGGCATGACGCTGTTTCTGGTGGAGCAGAACGCACGCCACGCGCTGCAACTGGCGGATCGCGGTTATGTGATGGTCAATGGCGAAATTCGTCTGAGCGGCAGCGGCAGCGAACTGTTGCATAACGAAGAGGTGCGCAGCGCCTATCTGGGCGGCAGCGTCGGCGCGGGCGGGGAGTCGGCGAAAAGTTTGTAATAATGATTAAATGGTGACGGGAAACACTTTGCATAATCGTTAGCAGCCTATCATCATTATTACTCTACTTCTTAACCAAAGTGATTTGGTACTCCCTTGCAAAATCCTGGCGTAGCAGTAATGCGGGCGATCAGAAACACGGCGTGGTATCCCAAACGCCGTGCTTATCGCACGCTGTTGTGGCGTGAAATCACCCCACTGGCGGTGCCCATCTTTATTGAGAACCTGTGCGTGATGCTGATGGGGGTTCTCAGTACCTTTCTGGTGAGCTGGCTGGGCAAAGAGGCGATGGCGGGCGTTGGGCTGGCCGACAGCTTCAACATGGTGATCATCTCCTTTTTTGCCGCCATCGATCTCGGTACCACGGTGGTGGTGGCGTTCAGCCTGGCCAAACGCAACGGCAAGCGTGCGCGTGCGGCGACGCGGCAGTCGCTGGGATTGATGACGGTGCTGGCGTTTGTGCTGGTCATCGCCATCGAGTTCTGGGGGCATCTGATTGTTGACGTGATTGCCGGCAACGCCGAGCCGCAGGTCAAAGAACTGGCACTCAGCTATCTGCAAACCTCCGCGTGGAGCTATCCGGCGGCGGCGATTGCGCTGATAGGCAGCGGCGCGTTGCGCGGTGCCGGCAACACTAAAATTCCGATGCTGATTAACGGCGGCATGAATATCCTGAATATCATCATCAGTAGCGTGCTGATCTACGGTGCGCTCGGCTGGGAAGGGATGGGATTTGTCGGTGCCGGGCTGGGATTAACCATTTCACGCTATATCGGCGCGGCGGCGGCCATTTACGTGCTGTATCGCGGCATCAGTCCGGCGCTGAAAATCACGCTGGCCAGCTATTTCCGCCGCTGGGATCGTAAAATCCTGATGGAAGTGCTGGGGATTGGCGTACCGGCCAGTATCGAATCGGTGTTGTTTAACGGCGGCAAACTGCTGACGCAGATTTTTGTCGCCGGCATGGGCACCAATGAGATCGCCGGTAATTTTATTGCCTTCTCCATCGCCACGCTGATTAACCTGCCGGGCAACGCGCTGGGTTCTGCGTCGACCATTATCACCGGCAGGCGCTTAGGGAAAAATCAGGTGATGCAGGCGGAGCGGCAGATCAAGCACGTATTCTGGCTGGCGATGATTGGGCTATGTACGCTGGCGTTTATCACCGTGCCGCTGGCGGGCACGCTGGCGCGATTCTACACCCGCGATCCGCAGGTGATTGAGGTAACCAAACACCTGATCTGGCTGAATGCCGCCTTTATGCCTATCTGGACCGCCTCCTGGGTGCTGCCGGCCGGACTAAAAGGCGCGCGCGACGCACGGTACACCATGTATGTATCGATGTTCAGTATGTGGGGCGCGCGCGTGGTGGCCGGTTATCTGCTCGGCATCGTGCTGGGCATGGGGGTGATTGGCGTCTGGCTCGGCATGTTCCTCGACTGGACGGTGCGCGGTATCAGTTTCTGGTGGCGTTTAACCAGCGGCAAATGGCTGAACAATTACCGCAAAATGCTCGCGAAGAGCAGTGGCCCATAGGGCTGAGGAATCCCACAAAAAGACAGGCACAGGGTTTTATGATCGGGTTATTGCGCCAGCAAAAACAGATCGCACCCTATGCCTGCCATACCCGGCCCCGCCTCAAGCCGCACGGCTATTTTCGGGCTGACCGCTGCCTTTCCGCTGGCAACCTAACTCAGCGCTTTCGTGAATTCGATCGTGATGCGACAACTGTGCGCCTTGCCAGTAAACCTAAAAAATTTTTTTAATTTCCTTAAGAATTGTCTTTATTGCGCCGTCCTGAAAATGAGAGCTTTCTTAGTGCGATGGGTGTAGAGATGATGGCAGTCAACTGGCAGACAATAGATAAGGTTGTATACATCAACCTGAACAAACGCAAGGATCGCAGGGTACGTATCGCTCGTCAATTAAAAGCAATTGGCGTACCACGTGAAAAGATTGTCCGTTTTGAGGCTATTGAAGAAGCGCCAGGCTATATCGGCTGTATTAAATCACATATTCTCGTGCTGCAAATGGCTCAGCAAAACGGCTGGAAAAATGTATTGATTCTGGAAGACGATATGGTTTTCCATGATGATATTCAGACCAAACAGCGAATTGATCTATTTCTCTCCTCTTTACAGCAGATCAACTGGCATGTCGCGCTGCTCGCTGCCAACTATGATAACGTCGTGCCGTTAAAAAGTGTGGATTATATTGTTAAGCCGCAATATGCATGGTGCGCTTGCGCTTACATTGTGAACGGTGATTATTACTCCACTCTCATTGATAATTATGCAGAAAGCTTGCAGGGGTTACTGGCGGGTGGCGTTCCTCAGTGCTGGGCTTTAGATGTACGCTGGAATAGTTTGATAAAACGTGACCGCTGGTTGGGTATCTTTCCCAATGCGGGCTATCAGGCCGCTGATAAAAGTGATATCGAAAACCAACCTGTTGATTATCGAGCGCATTTCGCTAAAAAATTAGAAGAAATAGTGTGGCCAGCCTATCAACCTGGCGAAGAAAAGATAAAAGTGGATATCTTTTTCCAGTGGGCCCCCGGCTGGACTAACTTTGAGTCGGTATATCGCGCTATGCAGGCCAAACCGCATTTTGATTGCCAGATTATCCTTGCGCCCTATTTCAGTCGGGGCGCAAAAGCACCGGATTACACTGCACAGCGTGATTTATTAAATGATAAGGGTATCCGGTATACCGAGTATCACGAGTATGAGATTACGGCGCGTAAGCCGCATGTGGTTTTTTTACAAAATCCTTATGATGATGCACGTCCCAATGAACTGCAAAGTTTGACGCTTAATCGACGCAATATTTCTATCGCCTATATTCCTTATGGGTTAGATATGGGTGATGGCGAGAGAAACCGTGTTTATCAGTACAATCTTCCCTGTCAAAATGTTGCCAGGTGGGTATTCGTTCGCTCTCAGCGGCATAAAGATGAGTTTGCTAAATATTGCGGAAATGGCAATCAACACGTCTATGTTAGCGGACATCCAAAGCTTGATAACTATCCATCACGCTTTGGCGCCCAGGCGGATGGCAAAGTTAATAAAGACAAGCCAACGCTATTATGGGCACCGCATTTCGTCATGCCTGATGATGAAAAGATGTGGTCTACATTTAATTTATATACACAGGCAATGCTCGATATCATCAAACGTGATGACGTTAATTTGATTATTCGGCCACATCCGCTTTTTAAACAATTTCTGGATATTCGTATAGAGCGCGGAACACACAGCGAAACTGCTCACAACTGGCAAATGCTGCGCGAATACTCTCATCTCAAATCACATGTGGAGTGGGATTTTTCTGCAGATTATCGCTACGCCTTTTCACAATCAGATGCGCTGATGGCAGATGCAGGATCGTTTTTGCTGGAGTATTTACCTTCGCGTAAGCCAATCCTTTTCCTGACTCATAAAAACTGCCTCGGTATTAACAGTAGCGCTGAATTTATTTATGACGCTTATGACGTTGCGAATGAATCCGCAGATATTAAAACTTTCGTTGATAATCTTGTTTCAGGCAAGGATCCCATGCGTGATAAGCGACTGCAGGTTTTACGTGATGAACTTCATATGCCAGAGCAGGGCGCAGGCAGTGAGATTGTAAAAATCATTGAAAAAACCCTTATGCCCGCTGGAGTTCATCACAATGTCTTCTAAACGCGCCGCAATATTACTGGTTGCTGGTCAGGGAATGAGAATGGGGCATCTGACCCTGAATTATCCTAAATGCTTGCTGCCGGTCGGTGAAATCACCGTGCTGGATACGTTGCTGACTGAGCTGTTAAAATGCGGCGAGCGTGAAATTGTACTGGTTACCGGTCATCAGTCATCAGTTGTAGAACGCTGGATTAAAGATAATTATGCTGATGCTAATATTAAGTTAGTGCACAATGATAATTATAAAAATGATGTCAACATATTATCCGTTGAAAAAGGTGTCAGCGCGCTTAATCATCCTGAATATGGCTATACAATTATCGAAACGGATGTTTTGCTGGATCCACGTGTATGGCCGCGGTTAATGCAAGCTGAAATGGGCAGTGACAGTTTTTGGCTCACCCATGGTTATTACAACGCTTGCCTTACTGGCGGTATTGTCGAAGCCAGTAAAGCTGAACCTGCTATAAAGAAAATTGCCTATGTGCCCGATTACGACTCCGCATTTGATGGCTGGATGAAAATGGTCGGCTTGCTAAGTGTCTCTCCGGAACAGGTGGAAAACGATCGACGCCTGCGGCAGACGTTTTTACAGACAAGTACCCAGCAATATTACATGGCACCCTGGATTGTACACCGCTCTTGCTTACCCTGCCGTGCTGTAGATATTACGGATTTGTTTGCAAGATCTTTCAACGAAGAAGTCGATTACCGGCAGGCGGTTGCGGATTATCATTTATTATTAGAAAATTTTGAGGCACTAAAATGAATGTAGAGTTTTTTGAACCACAAAAATTGCGTCATATTGAAAAATTCAGTTCACGTCGCGTTGAATGGTTGCGTAATAAAATTATTCAGGAAGGCGTATGGGTAAAACCTCTGGCGCTTGATCTACACCATAATCTGGTACTGGACGGCCAGCACCGTATGGAAGTCGCGCTCAGTCTGGGACTAAAAAGAGTGCCGGTCGTACGATTTGATTACGCCTCGGTGCCATTAAGATCGTTGCGCGAAAATCATCAATTTGACTGGCAGGAAGTGGCGAGGCGTGCATTAATTAATGACATCTACCCTTATAAAACGGTAAAGCATGATTTCGTTGTACCCATGCCGGTATGTCAATTTTCGCTGCAGGAGTTAGGCTATCATGGTTGAAAATGCCATCATTCTGGCCGCCGGCAGAAGCCTGCAACTGGATGGTAAAAATAAAGTTTTAATTCGCCATCCCAAAACGCGGAAAACGATTCTCGACTATGCTATTGATGCCTTTCATGGGAAAAGAATTACCGTAGTGATTGGCTTTGGTGCGTTACAGATTATGGAGTCCTACCCTGATCTGAATTACGTTATCAATGACAACTGGGCAACGACTAATAATGCAATGAGTCTGGGATTGGCCCTGAATCAGATTAATAGCCCCACGTATGTTGTCTCGGGAGATATGTTTTTTTCTCCTCAGCTTATCCATGAAATGGATCACGCTGAGGGAAATCTCGTTTTGACTCACCAGCGGCATAATCGCATGCTGACCTCCATTCATTGTGACGTTAATCGCCGGGGCATCGTGGAGGAGACGTATCTGGGACCGATACGCGCCGCAGAGCACCCTGAGGCTATGGGTCTGTTTAAAGTCAGTGATATGGCACTCCTGAGTCAGTGGCATAAGCAATGCCTGCGGTATGGTAATTTGTATGCCGCCCAAACGTTACCGTGTCAGAAAACGACAGCACTCTACGCTCACGACCTGGGGGAGCATGCATTTAATGAAATTAATACGCTGGCAGATTACTGGCGTCTGATGCAGGAGGATCACGGTTAATGATACGAGCTATTACGCTGGGCTTGCCTTACTCCGCTATTTCCGACGGGCATTCTGAGTCACGTTTACATCACTTTCGCACGTTAGTGATTGATAAACTCCAGTCTCGTCGTTGGCCACTGCGAACCTTACGTTTAACTCTGCCACCATTGAATGATCGTGATGAAGATGAGATTTATACCCTGCCAGCACGAATAAATTCAATCAATGCGTTGGCTGAAAGACTTGATATTCGTTGGTTTTGCTTACCGCTGGACTTAACGCATGGCGATAATTACCGCGGACGGTTAGATGCCGCGTTTGCTTTACTCTTCAGGCAACCGCGTATGTTTCTGAATCTGATGGTAGCCGATGAGCAGGGTATAAATATTCGAGCCAGCCATGACGTTGCCCGTTTCATGTTGCAGGTAGCACATCGCAGTAATAATGGCTTTGATAATTTCCGCCTCGGTGCCTCATTGCGTTGTCCGCCAAATGCCCCGTTTTTTCCGTTTTCCCGGCATGAAGGTGAGACACT
Source organism: Pantoea sp. R102 (assembly GCF_004916815.1). Classification (NCBI taxonomy): domain Bacteria; kingdom Pseudomonadati; phylum Pseudomonadota; class Gammaproteobacteria; order Enterobacterales; family Erwiniaceae; genus Pantoea; species Pantoea sp. R102. The sequence goes on along the minus strand of NZ_SDFT01000049.1, from coordinate 30,590 downwards.
GAAGTTTAGTTTTGCCCTCGAAACTACCGATATTGCTTTGGAATTGAGTGAGCAGGTACGGGAAGGCAACATGCTGCTGGCGGACTTTGCTGACCAGTTTATTCTTCGACTCTGCGCACGCTTACGCGAAATTGATGCATTCGGTCATGAGCTGGCGTCTGATTCAGGGCTTGAGTATGCCGGTCTGGATGCCTCGCTGGCGCCTTTTCCGGATGGCAGTATTTCTGTTGGCAGGTTAGTTGAAAATCTTGGTGCGCGTCCTGGTGGCGTTCAGGGATCACTCTTTATAACCAGTATTCTGACGAATGCGATTAAAAGCGCAGTCGCAATCAGTGGTGCTCGCGCAACGGGTTTTAATGGCGTCATGTTCTCAGTACTGGAAGATGATGCCCTGGCGAGTACCAATAATCGTCGTGCATTAAGCATTGATACGCTTAATGCATGGTCAACTGTTTGTGGTTGTGGATTAGATATGCTCCCGGTGCCAGGTTCGACACTGCCTGAAGATATTGCCGCGATTATTCTTGATACGGCTGCACTCGCGGTGCGGTTAACGAAACCGCTCGGTGTACGTTTATTACCTATTCCTGGCGGAGAGGTAAATGAATTTACACGCTTTAATTATGACTTCCTCTGCAATAGCCGCATTATGAATATCGCGAAAAGTGATGTCGATTTTTCTGCTGATAATGAACGCTGGACGTATCGCTAAAATCAGGCTTAATGAAATGTTAGATGCAAAAAAAGTGAAGGATTTTTGGGATCGCCGAGCGGATAATTACAATAAGTTATCGTTTGAAAGTTTAGCAAATCTGGAAAACGATCCAAAATTTCTCGATATTAAAATTCGCACAGAGATGCAAAAAGTTTTTGCCTGGTTGCCTGACCTGACAGGGAAAACGGTACTTGATCTCGGCGCCGGGGTCGGGCAGTGGGCTTTTCGTTTTCAGCATGAGGGCGCAAAAAAAATCACCGCTGTAGAGTTTTCAGCTGCAATGATTGAAGTGGGTAAGCTTGAAGCCAGAAAACGCAATATTGATAATGTCGATTTCATTCTTTCATCTGCCGAGAGTTATTGTAGCTCAGAGCAGTACGATGTCATTTTTATATCTGGCCTGATGATCTACCTTAATGATGAGCAAGCTGAAAAATTGTTAAGTAATTTGCGTACTTACAGTAAACCAGAAAGCACTATATTATTGCGTGATGGTACGGGGGTCGGTGAAAGGTTCGAAATCAATAACCGCTATTCTGCGAATCTGCAAGCAGAGTATTCGGCTACATATCGAACTGCTGAGCAATACGAAGCTATATTTGCGCGGTATGGTTTCAGCTTAACCAGGAGTGAAAATATGTTCCCTGAAGGTCATATGCTTAATAAGTATCCTGAAACCCGATTACGCCTTTATCACTTTGAGCAAAAAAATGGTTAATATCTCACCTCTCTATGACGATGTTAGCTGGCCGGCAGATGAAGGTGTTTTAGGCGTCGTAGGCGTAGCCCCCTGGGCAACACTGGATTTTTGCCAGCAGCTGTATGGCCTGGTTCAGGCAGATAAAGAGTGGCAATATCCGCGACTTATTATTGATAATAATAGTAAAATTCCCAGCCGCGGGCGTCATTTGCAACTGGGTGAACGTGATCCTTCTCCGTGGATTCACGCAACTATTACAGAACTCGCTGCTGCGGGTGCGACGGTTGCCGTTGTGCCTTGTAATACCGCTCACCTCCTTTGGTCGCGCTGGAGCAAGGACGCAGCTATTCCGGTTATTAATATTATTGATGCCACACTTGAGCATATTGCGCCTCAGGGCAAGCGGGTCGTTGTGCTCGGTTCGCAAATGTTGTACCAGAGCAGGCTGTATCAGGATGCGCTTACGCAACAGCACGCCGAGATCGTCAATGTAGCTGCATCCACCCAACAGCTAGTGACACGCTGCATTAACGAGATAAAAGCCACAAAAAGCGTGTCTGAACTATCAATGCGCCAGTTAGCGGACGCCGTAAATAGCTGGAAGCAACAGGGTGCTACGCACATTATTCTGGCTTGCACAGAGTTGAGTTTGCTAAAACACAGCGCGATCTGGCAGGAAATGACGTTAATTGATTCGAGCGAAGCTCTCGCGCGTGCCGCTTTGCGCGCCATATCATTTCGCCGCCTGCGTAATTAAGGCGGACGAATTATTTCAACGTCGAAGGGCCGCTTAACTCATTAATTTTCCCGCCCCCGGGCGGGGTAAACATCAATTTGTATCACACTGTATCTCCCGCCACACAGCACACACGCCGTTGCATAACCCGCCAGTCTGTACATATCCGCTATACATCGCCGTGGTCTTCTGTACGCATCAACCGAATGCATGGAGATACCACGATGTTAACCCGACTGTTTATTTCAACGTTACTGATGGGCGCCTCTGCGACCTGTGCCTGGGCGGAGCGACTGAGCGCTGCTGACGTGCTGGGCCCGGCAGCCGTGGCGCCACTGGATCATCCCCAGCCGCCTGCGCGATTAATTGTCGATGCGCCGCTGGCCGGACCGCTGCGCAAGGGCGCGGTGTTTATCCAGTACCGGGCAGAAAACCTGCGCATCGAGCCAGTGTTTGGCCAGGAAGCGCTGAAAATCACGCCGCGCATCGGCCACATTCACGTCATCGTGGATGACAACTCGTGGCACTGGGCGGACACCAGCGGTGAGCCGGTGATTCTGGTCGGTCTGCCTGTCGGGCCGCACAAGGTCACCCTTATTCTTGCCGATCCTACGCATAAACCGATCGACAGCAAAACCATCACCTTTAACGTGCCCGTACAGATTGCACCGCACTGATGACCCGGAGATAAATTATGAAAACACTGTTACGTCAGACTCTGTTGGCAACGCTGGTTCTCACGGCGGCAGGCACCGCGTTTGCCGCCACCCCGGCCTCACACGATTACGCTGCTGACTTCAGCCACGTGCAGCAGATCAACGCGGGCGTGCTGAACACAGGCTATGTGGACATCGGTCCGCGTGATGGTCAGGCGGTGATTTTGCTGCACGGCTGGCCGTACGATATCCAGAGCTATGCTCAGGTGGCACCGGCGCTGGCGGCTAAAGGGTATCGGGTGATCGTGCCGTATCTGCGCGGCTTCGGCAGCACGCGTTTCCTGTCGGATAAAACGCCGCGTAACGGCCAGCCTTCGGCAATCGCAGCGGACGTCGTGGCGCTGATGGATGCGCTCAATATCAAACAGGCCGTGCTGGGCGGCTTTGACTGGGGCGCACGCACGGCGGACATCGTCGCGGCCCTATGGCCGGAACGGGTAAAATCGCTGGTGTCGGTCAGCGGCTATCTGATCAGTAGCCAGCAGTTGGGTAAAAAACCGCTGCCGCCACAGGCCGAACAGCAGTGGTGGTATCAGTTCTATTTCGCCACTGAGCGCGGTCAGCAGGGGTATGCCGCCCATACACACGACTTTGCGAAACTGATCTGGCAGCAGGCATCGCCCGGCTGGAAATTCAGCGATGCCACCTTTAACCAGAGCGCCAAAGCGCTGGATAATCCGGATCAGGTGGCGATCACTATCAGCAACTACCGCTGGCGCCTGGGCCTGGAAAAAGGTGAGCAAAAATATGCCGCTTATGAGAAAACATTAGCCACGTTACCGACAATTCGCGTCCCCACCATCACCATCGAAGGGGATAATAACGGGGCGCCGCACCCGGCACCGGAGACGTACCGCACCAGGTTCAGCGCCAGGTACCAGCATCGCACCTTCACGGGCAATATCGGACACAATCCGCCAGCGGAAGCACCGCAGGCGTTTGTGCAAGCCGTTGAGGATGCGGCCGCACTGTAGCGGAGTAATTCACGACCCTGACCGGCCATCGCGTGCCGGTCTTTTTTGCATAAGCGGCTGACAGGAGGCTGTTTTGGAGCACGTTGATCACATTCTGGTGGTGGATGATGACCGGGATATCCGCGAACTGATAACCGACTATCTGATTAAGTCCGGTTACCGCGCCACCGGTGCGGCCAATGGCCGCGAGATGCGCGCCGTGCTGAGCAGCAGCCTGGTGGATCTGGTGGTGCTGGATATCATGATGCCGGGTGACGATGGCCTGACGCTGTGCCGTCAGCTGCGCAGCGATCCCCGGCAGAACCTGCCGGTACTGATGCTTACTGCCCGCAGCGAAGAGACCGATCGCATTCTCGGGCTGGAGATGGGGGCGGATGATTACCTGATCAAACCCTTTGTGGCGCGTGAGCTGCTGGCGCGCATCAAAGCGATCCTGCGCCGTACCCGGGCGCTGCCGCCAAATTTACATATTACCGGGGCCGGCCGCATCATTGCCTTTGGTGAGTGGCAGCTGGATACCTCCGCGCGCCATCTGCTGGACAGCGACGGCGTGATTGTGGCGCTGAGTGGCGCAGAGTACCGCCTGCTTCGCGTGTTTCTCGACCATCCGCAGCGCGTGCTGAATCGCGATCAGCTGCTCAACCTGACGCAGGGCCGCGACGCGGAGCTGTTTGAGCGCTCGATCGATCTGCTGGTTAGCCGGCTGCGCCAGCGGTTACGCGAAGATGCCCGTGAACCGGCCTACATCAAAACGGTACGCAGCGAAGGTTACGTACTGGCGAGCACGGTGGTGATTAAAGAGGCGCATCAATGAGGCTATGGCCGCGATCGCTGCTGTCACGCCTGCTGATTATCGTGTTGGGCGGGCTGCTGCTGGCGAATACTCTCACGCTGGCAAGCCTGCTGATTGAACGCATGAACAGCGCTAAAAGCGTGATGCTGGGCAACCTGGAGTACGATGTGGCGACCAGCGTGGCAATCCTCGATCGTCTGCCGGCGGACGAGCGTCCGGGCTGGCTGGCGAAGCTGGCGCGCGGCAACTATCGCTACAGTCTGTCGCCGGGCGAAGCGGGGCCGTATCCCTCCAGCTGGCGCACGCGCGACGCGGTACGCTCACTGCAGGAGACGCTTGGCGGGCGCTATCAGATGAGCATTCATGCGATTCCGGGGCCGCGGGAGCATATTCAGGTGCATCTGACGCTGCATGACGGCGCGCCGCTCACGCTCGATCTCTGGCCGCGCATGCCGGCGATTGCGCGCTGGCTGCCGCTGGTGCTGATGGGTCAGCTCCTGCTGCTGCTGTGCTGCGCATGGCTGGCGGTGCGGCAGGTGGTGCGACCGTTTGTGCGCTTTACCCAGGCGGTTGATGCGCTCAAACCGGCCGCCAGCCACGCACAGCTGATGGCAGAGCACGGCCCGGATGAAGTGCAGCAGGCGGCGCGTGCGTTTAACGCTATGCAGCTGCGGATTCAGGATCACCTCAAAGCGCGTGCGCAAATCCTCGCGGCCATCTCCCACGATCTGCAAACCCCGATCACGCGCATGAAGCTGCGGGTGGAGATGGCGGAGCAGCCTGAGCTGCGCGACAAACTGCTGAGCGATCTCGATAACATGAGCCGCCTGGTGCGCGAGGGCATCGCCTATGCACGCTCATCGGAAGTGCTGGAGGAGAAGCGCCAGAGCGTCAGCCTCAACGCGCTGCTGGATAGCGTCGTCTGTGACTATCAGGATGTCGGTAAAGCGGTGAACTTTGTGCCGTGCACCGGCCATGACACCTTCGCCGTGCGGCCGCAGGCACTCCGGCGCATCATGACCAACCTGATCGACAATGCGCTTAAGTTTGGCGGCGAAGCGGAGGTTGAACTCTGTTCACCCCAGGGTGACAGCGTAGAGATTCGGGTGCGTGATAACGGGCCCGGCATTCCGGAGGAAGCGTTACAGGCGGTGCTGGAGCCCTTCTACCGCGTGGAGAGTTCACGCAATCGCCACACCGGCGGGACCGGGCTCGGCCTGGCGATCGCCACCCAGCTGGTGAGCCAGATGGCGGGTAGCCTGCAGTTGCGTAACCGGGCAGCTGGCGGGCTGGAAGCGTGCATCATCCTGCAGCAGCAGGATGTGTAACCTGATGTATCTGCCTGCCCGCTACACACATAACCCGACAAAACGGCGTTTCCCCGACACAGCCTGAACACATGCGGTGGATGTAATAGACGTACTGCCGGACGCGCAGACGTTTATCCACCGTATGAGGTTCTCTATGACACTGCTTATCGCTTTTCTCGCCGGGATGCTGACGCTGCTCAGCCCCTGTACCTTACCGATTATTCCTTTTGTATTTGCCAGCGTCCGCGGCCGTCGCGGACAGCTACTGGCGCTGCTGAGCGGCATGGTCCTGATGTTCACGCTGGTGGCGCTGCTGGTATCGCTTACCAGCCACTGGGTCAGTCAGGTCACCAGCATTGGTCGCGACCTGGCGCTGTTGTTCCTGGCGATAGTCGCACTGACGTTAATCTCCACGCGCATCGCCCAACGCGTTACCCGGCCGTTTGTCGCGCTGGGTAACCGCCTCAACGATGCCAGCCAGCGACGTAGCGGGGTGCTCGCCGCGCTGCTGGCGGGCCTGGCAACCGGTCTGCTGTGGTCGCCCTGTGCCGGACCGGTGCTGGGCGCGATCCTCAGCCTGGCCGTCGTGGGCGATCATCCACTGTCGGTTGGCGTGTTGCTGCTGGCGTATGGCAGCGGTGCCGCGCTGACGCTGGCGCTGCTCTATTTCGCCGGACGATCGCTGGTGGCGCGACTGCGTCCGGGGCTGGCGATGAGTGCGCGGCTGCGTCAGGCGGCGGGCGTGCTGATGCTCGCCTCGGTGGGCGTGATTGTTACCGGCTCACAGAGCCAGCTGCAGGCAGCGCCCGCTTTTGCCCTGAAGCTGGAGCAGCAACTGAGCCAGTGGCTGACCACGCCGGCACCCAAAGTACGCCTGGAGCCGGTTAGCCTGCCGCAAACCAGCAGCGCGTTGCCGTCGCTGGAGGGGGGCACAGCGTGGCTGAACGGGGCGCCGGTGACGCCTGCCACGTTAAAGGGCAAAGTGGTACTGGTCGATTTCTGGACCTGGGATTGTATTAACTGCCAGCATACGCTGCCATACGTGCGCGACTGGGCCAGTAAGTATCAACGTGACGGGCTGGTCGTTGTGGGTGTGCACACGCCGGAGTACCCGTGGGAGCGCGATGAAAAGGCGCTGAAGCGCGCGATTACGCGCTGGCAGCTGCCCTACACCGTAGTGGCGGATAACAATTACAGCATCTGGAACCGTTTTGGTAATCAGTACTGGCCCGCGCACTACATCTTTGATGCACATGGCCAGCTGCGCTACACCGCGTTTGGTGAAGGCAACTATGAAGAGCAGGAGAGGGTAATTCAGCAGTTGCTGAAAGAGGCGCGTGCATGACAGGTCTGGCGGCCCGCCCGGGCCGCCACTGCTTCTCATTTAGGTTGTGATTCGCGGGGGATGCCTTGAAAGCTGGGGTGACTCAAGGACTATCAGGCAAACAGCGTGCGGCATTGCCGGGGACCTCCCAGCCCGTAGGGTCACTCTTCAGGGTGACCGTCATGGCGCAGCCCCCTTACCACCCCGATATGCAAAATGCAGTAATCCAACGCATAACTTGTCGTTTGGTTCCGCGTTCGGGCTGGGGTTTACTGTCAGCGTTAACCTTTTATGGAGAAGCTGACAATGAAGAAGATCCTGCAGCAGTGGCTGGCGCGTCTGGCAGCCAGCAAAGCCGCCACCCCTGACGGGCGCGAATTCGACCCCGGTGAGCATATCGATCTGCTGATCCCGATCAGCCAGCTGTACGGCGTGGAGTTTCATCCTTCCGTGTATCGCTACTATGAACGATAACCGCCGCCACCAGCGCATGCGCTATTGCTACTGGAATGAACTGTGCACGCCAGACTAAAACCCGCTCACGCCGAGCGGGTTTTTTTATGCTGTTTGCCCGCCTGATGAAAAAATTGCCGTAACCTCCCGCCGTTTTGTTCAATTGTATTGATTTCGTAATTTTAACGTAAAGAAAAGTATTCCCAAGCGGCAGCGTGCGTGTAAGAATATAAAGGTAAATGATAACCATTGGCGTTATCATTTAAGTATTGTCTGGGAAAACCGTGTTGATTCAGTGCTATGTCTGAATGGCAGGTGCGGTTAAGACAATGAGTGCGTTAATAACGATAAGAAACTCACCTTTTAACATGGATAAAAATCGCCAGCTGCCGTTTGGTAGCTTCAATTCGCTGACCCTGTTCACCGGGCTTTGTATTGGTATTTCGCCGGTTGCGGCGCTGGGTGCCGATAACTCCGGCAAAAAATCTGATGATACGCTGGTGGTTGAAGCGCGCACGCCTTCGCTGTATGCGCCAAATGCCTCGGCCGATCCCAAATTTACCCGTCCGCTGGTGGATACCACCCGCACCATGACGGTGATTCCGGATCAGGTTATTAAAGATCAGGGCGTCACAAATCTGACCGACGCGCTGAAAAACGTGCCGGGCGTCGGGGCGTTTTATGCCGGGGAAAACGGCAGCTCAACTACCGGCGATGCGGTGTACATGCGCGGTGTCGATACCTCCAACAGTATTTACGTGGATGGCATTCGCGACATCGCCAGCGTCACGCGCGACACCTTCAACACGCAGCAGGTGGAGGTGATCAAAGGGCCTTCCGGCACCGACTATGGTCGCAGCGCGCCATCCGGCTCGATCAATATGATCAGCAAACAACCGCGGCTGGATACCGGGCTTGACGCGTCAGTCAGCGCCGGCAGCGCGTGGATGCGCCGCGGCACGCTCGATTACAACCAGGCAATCAACGACAATGCGGCGTTTCGCCTTAACCTGATGGGTGAGAAAACCCATGATGCGGCGCGTGACAACATCCAGAACGAGCGTTATGGCGTCGCGCCTTCGCTGGCGCTGGGGCTGGACACCGCAACGCGGCTGTACGTCAACTATTTGCACGTCCACCAGAACAACACACCGGACGGCGGTATTCCGACCGTTGGCCTGCCAGGCTATTCGGCACCGTCTGCCGCGTATGCTGCGCTGAACAATTCCGGCAAGGTCGCCACCAGCAACTACTACGGCACCGATTCTGATTTCGATAAATCGACCACCGACAGTGCTACGCTGCGCTTTGAACACGATTTGAGCGATAACACCACGCTGCGCAACACCACGCGCTGGTCGCGGGTGAAGCAGGAGTATCTGCTGACGGCGGTGATGGGCGGAGCCAGTAACATTACTGCACCCAACCCGAACGATGTTGGCAGCTGGCGCTGGTCGCGCCTGGCAAACATCAAAGATATCAGCAACCGTATTCTCACCAACCAGACCAATATCACCTCGAAATTTGCCACCGGTTCCGTCGGGCATGATGTGAGTGCCGGGGTAGAGTTCACGCGTGAAAACCAGACCACCTATGGCGTCAACGCGCTGACCCCGCCTGCGGTGAATATCTACCAACCCATCAGCAGCATTTCGATTGGCGGTCTGGACCGCAACGGTGCGAACGCTAACGGGCAGACTGACACGTTTGGCATCTATGCATTTGATACGCTGGCGATTACCTCTGACTTTGAGCTGAACGGCGGCATTCGTCTCGACAACTATCACACCGAGTACGACAGCGCGACGGCCTGTGGCGGCACCGGACGCGGCGCGCTGGCTTGTCCGGCGGGCGTGGCGCGTAATACGCCGGTGACCACGGTGGACACGGCGAAATCCGGCAATCTGGTGAACTGGAAAGCGGGGGCGCTCTATCGTCTGACCGAACAGGGCAACCTGTATGTGAATTACGCCATCTCCCAGCAGCCACCGGGTGGCAGCAGCTTCGCGCTGGCGGCGGGTGGCAGCGGCAACAGCGCCAACCGTACTGATTTTAAACCGCAGAAGGCCAAATCCAGCGAAGTGGGCACCAAGTGGCAGGTGCTGGACAAGCGGCTGCTGCTGAACGCCGCACTGTTCCGCACCGACATCGAAAATGAGGTCGATGCCAATGATGACGGCACTTACTCGCAAACCGGCAAGAAGCGCGTGGAAGGCTATGAACTCTCAGCAACCGGCAACATAACGCCAGACTGGGAAATCATTGCCGGTTACACCATGCAACACGCGTCGGTGCGTGAGGGCGCCAGCGTGGCACAGGATGGCTCATCCGCGCTGGCCTATACGCCGAAGCACGCCTTCACGTTGTGGACCAACTATCAGGCTACTGATGCGTTGTCGGTGGGCGCGGGCGCACGTTACGTTGGCAGCCTGCGTCGCGGCAGCGATGGGGCTGTGGGCACGCCGGATCACACCGAGGGCTACTGGGTGGCTGACGCGAAGCTCGGGTATAAGGTCAACAATAACCTCGACCTGCAGCTCAACGTGTATAACCTGTTTGATACCAACTATGTGGCATCGATCAACAAGAGTGGCTACCGCTATCATCCGGGCGAGCCGCGTACCTTCCTGTTGACGGCTAACGTGCATTTCTGATGGTCAACCGTGGGGCGTTCGCGCTCCACGCTTAATGGCGAGAACTACGCGATGATGTATCACATTCCTGCCGTGCTTAACGCTGAACAGCTGGCGCACTTTACCGCACAGCTGCAGCAGGCTGACTGGGTTGACGGACGGGCGACGGTCGGCAGCCAGGGCGCGACCGTAAAAAATAACCAGCAGATTGACACCGGCACGCCACTTTACGATCGGCTGCAGGCTGCAGTGCTTCAGGCACTGAATAGCCATCCGCTATTCTTTGCCGCCGCGCTGCCGCGCACGCTTTCTGCGCCGCTGTTCAACCGGTATCAGCAGGGGGAAACCTACGGTTTTCACGTTGACGGTGCGGTGCGCCACAATGGCGCGGCCGGCTGGATGCGTACCGATCTCTCCGCCACGCTATTTCTGTGTGAACCCGACAGTTACGAGGGCGGGGAATTGGTGATCGAGGATACTTACGGTCAGCACCGCGTAAAACTGCCGGCGGGCGACCTGGTGCTTTATCCCTCCAGCAGCCTGCACTGCGTCACGCCGGTCACGCGCGGCGCGCGGGTCGCCTCGTTTTTATGGATTCAGTCGATGGTGCGCGATGATAAGCAACGCGCGATGCTGTTTGAACTGGACCGCAACATTCAAAGCCTGAAAGCGCGCCACGGTGACAGCGAAGAACTGCTGTCGCTGCTGAATATGTACCACAACCTGCTGCGCGGCTGGACGGAAGTTTAGCCGTCACGCAACAACAAAAAGCCCGCTCAGGTTTCCCTGAGCGGGCTTCTTTAAATCTGGCTCCTCTGACTGGACTCGAACCAGTGACATACGGATTAACAGTCCGCCGTTCTACCGACTGAACTACAGAGGAATCGTTGGAACGAGGCGAATATTAATGGCAGCCCCTGTGGGTGTCAACCGCTAAAAACACATTTGTATTCAACTGGCTAGCAAAGCGGCAAAGCGATCGTGATTTAAGCAGATTCCGGTGCCTGCTGCGCCAGACGCGCCAGCGGATCCTGATGGTAAAACTGCTGCAGGTGGCGATACATGGCCGGAAAACGGCTGGCGAGCAGGTCGGGAGCGCTGAAAAAGTACTCCGACAGCACGGCAAAACATTCCGCCGGATCGCTGGCGGCATAGGGATCGAGGGTCGCGGCCTGTTCACCCACCAGCTCTACTTCCGCTTCAATCTCGGCCATCGCCTGCAGTAAATCTTTTTCCCAGCTGGCCACATCGCGCAGCGCGATGGCCGGGATGCCGCTGGTGTAACCGCTGCCGCGCGCGTCGAGCTTGTGCGCCACTTCGTGGATCACCAGGTTGTAACCAGAGAGATCGTATGAGTCCTGGATGTCCAGCGCGTTCAGCACCACCGGTCCCTGCGTCCAGCTCTGGCCGGCATGCACGGCCGGCGCGTGGTGCACCAGGCCGCTGTCGTCCTCCCAGCGATCGTCAACGCTGAACGGCTCCGGGTAGATCAGCACTTCGTGGAAGCCGTCGAGCCATTCCAGACCCAGCTTCAATACCGGCAGGCAAAACAGCAACGACAGGCGAGTCAGGCGCAGTTCGCTGAGTTCCAGACCCTGCAGCGGGGTGATTTTTTTCTGCAGCAGGAAGCGTTGCGCCAGCGCCACCAGCGCCTGCTGTTCGTCGCTGCTCAGCAGAGAAAAGATCGGCTGCCCCAGCGCCTGTTGCCAGGGCAGGGCAGTCACGGCAGCATCTTTTTGTGCACGCCACGGCCATTTGATCATTGCGTCACTCACTCTGCAGGGCGGAAATCATATCCTGACGCGGCAGACGAAAAATTGCCAGCGTGGAATCAAAGCCGCTTATTCAACCTGTTAGCGGCGGATTTGTCTGTGACAGGGATTGCAAACTGGCAAGGTGGGAAAGGGGCGCGCTGTGCCGCCGGCGAGGGGGCAAGGGCTGATGATTCACTGAATCGCGCAAAAGATGACGCCCTCTTCTGTGCGGAAGAGGGCAAACGGTTAGCCTTCACGCTCCACACGCTGGAATGCGATGACCCAGACCCAGGGATTCACCTCCCAGCTGGTGGCGCCGTACTGCTTCTGCCACGCCTTGCGGTAAGCTTCTTTCGGCGATTCGGAATTCATGTTCATCGTGAAGAAATTATTGAGGAAGTGCGAATCGGTCTGCACGCCTTCCGCCATGATGTCGTCTTCGCTGATGTCCTGAATTTTCTCCGCGCGTACCGCCGTGATTTCCAGATCGATGCGGCTGGCCCAGCGCGGCATATGGATGGCGGTCTGCCAGCCAAACTGCTCGGCGACCTGCTGATTTTCTTCCTGTTGTCCAAGTTCATGGCTGTCGGCGCGATACTGGCAAAATGCCGGATTGCGGAACGGCAGCGGATCGCGCTCGTATTCCGCCAGCTGCGCCTCAGGCACAATCGGACCCCGCCAGGTTTCACGCACCCACAGGCGATCGCCGACCTGGCCAAACGGGCACTGGGCGCCAATGTCCGCCATCGACATCAGCTTATAGCCATGCAGATGATTAGCGCTGACATCAAACGCGTGCACACCTTCATGATGATCCTGGCCCGGGCCAAACGCCTGAGTTTTCATAATGCGCCGGGTCTGAGTTTGCTGGCCAACCAGCAGGGCGCGCACCCGCTGTTCGGAAAAAAGAATCGGCCGTTCTTTCATTATGTACCTCATGTTGTATCACGTACCCGGAGAACTTCGACGAAACATCCGTATCCTCGGATGAGAGCATTAGCATAATGGGTTTGAATCAATTTGCTTAATAATTTGTCGCCTTATTATCGGGCAATAACTGCCGCTTCCGGTATTAAAAATGGCTCATAAGCAAACAGTGTGCTGACGAAGGCTCCGGGTACAGGTGAGAGCCGTAAATTTCCCCTATACAGTACGTTATAACGGTCGCAATGGGAATCTTTTCAGATTATGTCGCTATGCAAAGGGGCGTTTTAATGCTGGGGTTGCGACAGGCTAAACTGGACCTTTGGCAATGCTGAAAATTCACCCAGCGGAAAATGCATCACCGAAATTAAACAGAGTGGCTTAACTAAAACAGGTTAAGGAAATACTGAAAACCGCATCGCGACTGGGCAAGCGGCTTTAACAGCGCTATAACATGATCGGGATCGCATTTTTTTGCGCGGGACATCCGGGAAGGGTGTAAAGAAAGTGTCATCACCGGGCCGCTATGATGGGCGCAAGCCGTACCCGGTGCGAAATAATAGCAATAACAGGAGAAGCACGATGTCACTGACCCATTGGCAACACCGTTACGAAAGCTGGCTGCAGCTGAACTGGCTGCACGATGATAAAGCCCATGATATCGCGCACCTGCGCCGCGTCTGGATGAGCGCGGCCCGCATTATGCAAAACACCAATGCCGATCCGCTGGTGGTGCTGACCGCCTGCTATTTTCACGATGTGGTGAACCTGCCGAAAAACCATCCGGAACGCCATCTGGCTTCGACTTACGCGGCGGAAGAGACGCGCCGCATTCTGCAACAGGATTTTCCGGACTTCCCCTCAGCGCTGCTGGACAGCGTGGCGCATGCGGTGCAGGCCCACAGTTTCAGCGCCCGCATTACGCCAAAAACGTTAGAAGCGAAGATCGTTCAGGACGCCGATCGTCTCGAATCATTAGGCGCGATTGGCCTTGCGCGCGTTTTCTATACCGCAGGTGCGCTGGGACGGCCGTTGTTCGACAGCGACGATCCGCTGGGTAAAGACCGTGAACTGGATGACGTAAAGTGGACGCTGGATCATTTCCAGAAGAAACTGCTGAGCCTGCCGCAGACCATGCAGACGGAAACCGGCCGTCTGCTGGCGGAACACAACGCCGATTTTCTCGTCCGCTATATGGCGAAGCTGTGCGCCGAACTGCAGGGGAATCTGACCGATATTGATGAGTCCGTGTTACGCGATTTCAGTCCCATACCGGCACAATATTAAATTTTTATGACAGTCTGTTAACTTTCATCTGCTTCCGCTACGTTGTTGTAAATCAAGAGGGAGTGTGAAGATGACCGAGACCGTTAACTTAACCATTAAAATTGACCCGGCGCTGAAAGAGCACATTAAACAGTTAGCCGCTGATAACCAAATCTCCATGAGCCAGGAGATCGTTAACCGCCTGCAGGCCAGTTTAGATGCCGTTGAGCCACCGGCCGTCGACAGCCTGCATACTGAAGAGGCGGGCGATCAACTGAGCGCCGCCGAGCTGAAGCAGGTGCGTGCACTGCTGAAGAAAAGTAAGAAAAAGAAATAACACCAAAACCCGTCGCTGACGGGTTTTTTCTTTCTGCGCCTTAGCTAACGCGGAACTGCTGCGCGCGCTGCGTCAGTCGCGCTGAAAGTTCACTCAGCTGCGCCGCTGCCTGCACTTGCTGATCAGTCAGGGCTTCGTTTTGCTGGAGCTGAAGACTCATTTCCACCACTTCCCGGGCAATTTTGCTCACGCGATGGCTCTGCGCCGTACTGTTATCCTGCAGCTCATTCAGCTGGCTGACCACGCCGGATACCGCCTGGCCAATCCGCGCAAACAGCACTTCCAGCGCCTGCACCTTCGCAAAGCCATCCTGCACGTGCTGCTGCGTGTGCTGGATTAAACCGTCGATCTGCCGCGTGGATGCGCCGCTCTGCTGCGACAGCAATCCCATCTCTTTGGCGACGACCGAAAAACTGCGCCCGTAAGCGCCAGCATGCGCAGATTCAATCGCCGCATTAAGCGACAGCAGACGCGTCTGCATCGACAGGCTGTCCAGCATGCCGACGATGCCAGCGATATCGCCGGCGGCCGCGACGATCTGCTGCATCTGGTGTTCCATATTGTCGACTTCGTGGGCGCAGTGACGCATCAGCGCATCCGCGGACTGCGCGTCGTGCGTTGCCTGTTGCGAGAAGTGTGCACCTTTTTCCACCTCTTCTGACACGCGATGCAGCCGCTGCGACAGATGATGGAAGCTGGCATTTTGCGCCTGATGCTGCTGCATCACCTGCTGATTATGCTGCTGCATCTCGTCAGCGCCGGCCGCCACCCGGGTTGCTACCGTCGTAATGTCGCTGACGATCTGCTGCAAACCCTGACGCATGGTATCGATGGACAGGAGCAGCTGGCGCGTTTCCAGCGACTGACGGCGCGTCGGCGCCGGTCTGGCGACCAGATCGCCCGTCGCGATTTGTGCCAGCTGGGCGTTGGCGTGACGCAGCGGCAGCAACACGCCGCGCATCAGCAGCGCGGCGGCCAGCAGCAGCAGCGCCATTAATAACGCGGCGATCGCCAGCGCCAGATTGCGGCTCTGCTTGAGCGTACTGAGCGAATGCTGGTTGACGCTGCCGAGCTGCTGATTGGCCTGTTCGATTTCGCTAAACCAGGCATCGTTGAACTGCTGCTGGAAAGCCTGCATCGGCACCATAAAAAATGCGTTGATATCATTGGCTGCCAGCCCTTTCAGCTGCTCCTGCAGCCCGCCAGCCAGCAGCACGAAGCCCTGTGCCAGCGGGCTATCGCTTTTCGCCTGATAGGCAGCAAACAGCTGCTGCGCCTGCTGCAATGAGGTAGTGGCTGCCGCCGCCAGGCTTTTCCAGCTGTCGACCGAACCGCTCTGCTGGTCCTGCATCAGATAAATACCGGCACGATGGCTGTTGTCGCTGGCGGTGAGTAACTCAATGCGTGCTTTATCCAGCAGGGCCAGCCGTTCGCGCAGCTGGCTGGCCTGCTGCAATGAGTGTTGCGTCTGATTCACGTGCTGGTTGAGCAACAGCACCCCGGCAAACTGCAGCAGACAAAACAGCACAATAAACAGCATGAACTGGCTGCGCAGGCTGGAGAGCCAGACGGGCAGACGCAGGGTAAAATGAGGTCGCAGCCGCAGCGGCAGGGAGATTACAGACACTAGAGACATCAAACAGCTCCGCAAAAAATAAAACGCAGTATTGGTTTGATGCGTGACAGTCCGGTGACAGTGTGCGCGATGTGCGGCAAAACAGCACATCGCGCGTTACTAAAGCAAATTGCGGGGCGGAAAACCGGGGCGTGAAGCGCGGCTGCGTTTTCAGCGGCGCTGACGCGTATGCTGCTCAATCAGCGGCAGCAGCAGTTTCGCTACGGCGGCGAACACCGGTACCACCACCGAGTTACCAAACTGTTTGTAGGCTTGCGTGTCGGAGACCGGAATGCGGAAGCGCGCTTCGCCTGGCGCTTCAAAGCCCATCAGGCGGGCACATTCACGCGGCGTCAGGCGGCGCGGGCGGCGCGCCATGTTCGCGGCCTGCTGAAAATCCTTCTCACCCAGCGCGTGATCCCAGCCGCGATCGATCAGGATTTCCGACCCGTCTTTATAGTAGCGCGCTGACAGCGTGCGTACGCAGCAGTGCGGATTGCGCGGATCGTTGAGGCCAAAGCCAAAACCGTTGCCTTTGGCTTTATGCTTCTTCGCATACTGGTAGAGATAGTGCCACAGCGTGGGCGACAGAGTATATTTTGCCGCCGGCTGCGGCTCCAGCAGGCTGTGCAGCGGCGGAACTTCAGGCGGATAGAGCGCCGCCAGCGCGCGCAGCGAAAAACCCTCGCTCAGGCCGGTATCGCGCCGGATCCCCACCAGCACGATGCGCTCGCGGTGCTGTGGCAGGAAGTGACGCGCATCGACAACTTTGGCATCCGGCGATGAGTCGTCAGCCGCGTCAGCGACGTCGTAACCCAGCTCATCCAGCGTGGCCATAATAATGGCAAAGGTGCGGCCTTTATCATGGCTCTTGAGGTTCTTCACATTCTCCAGCACGAAAAACGGCGGTTTTTTGGCGGCGAGGATGCGCGCCACATCAAAAAACAGCGTGCCCTGGGCTTCACATTCAAAACCGTGCGCGCGACCCAGCGCATTCTTCTTACTGACGCCGGCCAGCGAAAAGGGCTGACAGGGAAAGCCGGCCAGCAGCACCTGATGGTCGGGAATCGTCTTATCAATATGCTGATAAATCGCCTGCTCATCCGGCAAACCGGCCGGCTGGGTAATCAGCCGGATATCACTGTTGAACTGATGCCGGGCGGGATCGCTGTAGTGATTGGCTTTATAGGTGCGCACCGCTTCTTTATTCCACTCGCTGGTGAATACGCACTGGCCACCAATCTGCTCAAAGCCGCGGCGAATACCCCCGATGCCGGCAAACAGATCGATAAACTGAAAGCGGGGATTGTCATAATGCGCCGGTCGCGACGGCAGCAGCGCCTGCAGACGGGCGACCTCCGCCGCTGACAGCGCGGGCGCGGCACTTTTTCCCGCGCGAATACGGTTAAGCTGCGTAATGCTCCAGTCGCGGCCGCCGGCCTCGCTCAGGATGACCACCAGATCGCGGGCCGCGTAGATATCCAGTACCTGCAGCAGTAACGCGGTGGCGTCATCATCAGCGGAGAGCGGGGAGGGCGAAGCCGTCGCGGCGGGATCGAGTGCAAGCATGCGTTTTTCCTTAACAGTGAAGCGGCTATGCTACCACTCCTGGCGCGGCGTGGAAATTAACGATGGCTGCGCGGCGTCTCGCAATCTGCTCCGCACAAACTTTCGCTTTTGCCTCAACGCGCTAAAGTTGAAGAAGCCCGCAAAAAAGGAGACGCCATGGCAGACGTCCACTCGCATGATATTCGCAGCAAAAATATGCGCGCCATTCGCAATCAGGATACGGCGATTGAGCAGCGTATTGCGCTGCTGCTGAAAGATCGCGGCTTTAGCTTTCGTGTACAGGACAAAGCGCTGCCGGGCCGGCCGGATTTTGTGCTGCCGCAGCACAAAGCCATTATCTTTGTGCACGGCTGTTTCTGGCATCGTCATCACTGTTATTTGTTCAAAATGCCGGCCACGCGTACCGAATTCTGGAGCGGCAAAATCAACAGTAACGTGGAGCGTGACCGGCGCTATGTGCAGCAGCTGCAGGAAAGCGGCTGGAAGGTGCTGATCGTCTGGGAATGCGCGCTGCGCGGCAAACTGCGGCTGGAAGATGAGGCGCTGGTGGAGCGGCTGGAAGAGTGGCTGCTGGCTGCCACGCACAGCAGCGAGATCGATCATCAGGGATTGCATCACTATCGGGCGGATTAAGGCAGGGTGATTGCTTTTACCTGCCATAACAGTTTAGATCAGCGTTTTCTCTGGGACGCGGAACACCACCATGAGCAGCATCAAACTGACGGTCAGACGCCTGTATCAACTGCGCGATGAGCGCATGGTCAATGCCCATGCCACGGCGCGCATTTACCTGGACGATACGCTGGTGGCCACCGAGGAGATAAGCGGCATGACAGAAAGTCCGGTGAGCAAGTATCTGCACGCCGACGATCTGCACGGGAAAACGTTACGCGTCGAATGGGACTGTGCGGGCATCGCCGATATGACGGTGACGGCGATTGAGCAGTGCCCCTGTTGTCAGGATCACGAACCGGAATAAGGAATGACATTTTGGCAGGAACCAGCTTACTGACTCTTCTGGATGATATTGCCACGCTGCTCGACGACATCTCCGTCATGGGCAAAGTGGCGGCAAAAAAGACCGCCGGCGTGCTGGGCGATGACCTGTCGCTCAATGCACAGCAGGTGACGGGCGTGAAGGCCAATCGTGAGCTTCCGGTGGTGTGGGGCGTGGCGAAGGGCTCGTTTATCAACAAACTGATCCTGGTGCCGCTGGCGCTGCTGATCTCCGCGTTTGCGCCCTGGCTGATTACGCCGCTGCTGATGATTGGCGGCGCTTATCTGTGCTTTGAAGGAGTGGAAAAAGTGCTGCACAGCCTGCACCACGACAAAGCGGAGAAGAGTCCGGAAGCGCGGCAAAAGCGGCTGGATAATCTGGCGCAGCAGGACCCGCGCCAGTTCGAAAAAGATAAGGTGAAAGGCGCAGTGCGCACCGACTTCATTCTTTCGGCCGAAATTGTGGCGATTACCCTGGGCATTGTTTCGGATGCGCCGCTGCTCAATCAGGTGTTAATCCTCGCCGGTATTGCCATTCTGGTGACCATCGGCGTGTACGGTATTGTGGCGATGATCGTTAAGATTGACGATCTCGGCTACTGGCTGCGTGAGAAGTCTTCCACGCTGGCGCAGGCCACCGGCGGCGCGCTGCTGGCGCTGGCACCGTGGCTGATGAAAATCCTGTCGGTGGTTGGCACCGTCGCGATGTTCCTGGTGGGCGGCGGTATTATCGTGCACGGTATCGCGCCGCTGCATCATGCCATTGAAGAGTACAGCAGCGGCTTCCCGGGCGTGGTTTCCATGCTGCTGAGCAACGGCGCGAATCTGGTGCTGGGCTTTATCGTTGGGTCGATTGTGCTGTTAGTGGTAAATCTGGTTGCGAAGCTGCGCGGTAAATCGGTATAAAGCGCAGGAAATTTCTAATCACGGGTCAGGAGAACGATGATGAACGACGATATGTTTGAATTTGATATCGATGCACAGCTGGAGCAGGCGGAAGCCAAAGCGGCAGAAAAAGCCAGTGAAGTGCCGGCGGATATCAGCGACGAAGCCGACTGCGAAGGCTGCAAAATCTGATTTTCCACCCGGGAAAATCGTTCAAAGCCGATAATAACTTTTATCGGCTTTGTTTATTTACGGCATTTTTCACTGCTTATTCCGAATTTGTCACAGTAATAGCAATATCCTATAGGCAAAAAACGCGCACAGCTGCTATACCTTAATCCGTTCATTCAACGGTGAGAAGGGAGGGCGCGGTATGACCTTTGCAATCAGTGACGAAGTTCAGCACAAACAGGGCGGACCCACCATGGTGGTGACCGGCTATGCCAGCGGAATGGTAGAGTGTCGTTGGTATGATGGCTACAGTGTACGCCGCGAAGCGTTCCGCAGTGATGAGCTGACGCATCTGTCGGCCGCGCGCCAGCTGGCCAGCTGAGCCCCTCGGGACGGTCAGCGCGCCGTCCCGATGTCATTGTCACTTTTCACGTTTTTCCTGATCTCTGCCTGTACGCCGTTTTCCCGCCTGACTACACTTCTTCAATTCGTTGTTATCCGGAGCCTGGCTACTGATGCCAATCTCGCCACTGTCATCACGCCGCATGACGCCTGCGCTGCGCGTGCATCTCTGTTTTCTGGCGGTCTTTCTCTTTTCACTTTTTCTCACCGTCCATGAAGCGCTGGAATTAAAAAATAACTATCAGCAGCGGCAGCGCGCCCAGCTGTCGGAGATCCAGCGCAGCCTCGATAGCCGCTTTCAGGAGAGTCTGGACGAGCTTAATTACTATCAGCGGATGCTCAGCTACGCGCTGACGCACCCGCTAAACGCCGATTATGGTCAGCACGCCCTGCAGCGTTTTCAGCAGTTGCGCCATCAGCCGGTGTGGCAGTTGCAGATCGCTAACCTGCGCAGTATGCCGATTAACGGCGTCAGCGATGAATGGCTGCAGCGTGATGCGCTGCTGCAGCGCGATGACGCTTATCTGCTGCCTGAACTGCGCGCCGCGCTGGAGTTCAGCTTTATCATGCAGTTCAGCGATGAGGCGCAGGACTTTCATTCACGCTTCTGGTACACCTCACGCGCGGGCTATTACATCAGCTCACGTCCGCCGCGCGACGCGCAGGAGCTGGCGCAAAGTTACGCCACCATGACGCAGCGACCCTATTTTCGCGACCAGCAGCCGGGCCGGGCGCCGCAGACGCGATGGCACTGGACTGAAGCCTATCAGGGGGAGTTCAACGAAGGGTTGATGCTGACGGTGAGCGCGCCGGTGATCGCCCATCAGCACTGGTACGGCGTGTTATCGATGGACTTCACCCAGCAGCGAATTAATGCATTGCTGCACCAGTCGCGTCACAGCGTGCTGCAGGGCAAGCTGGTGCTCGAAGATCGTGCACTCAACGAGATCACCCGGCTGCCGGCGCCGCACGATGTGGCATTAACCCCTGCGCAGCGCGGCCAGCTGATGCAGGCGATGCACCAGCAGCCGGCCGGAACACTGTGGCTGGGCAGTCAGCTGGCCAGCTGGGTGAAGCTGAAAAACGTCGATGCCTGGCTAATCAACGTGCAGAGCCTGCGCCAGGGGCTGGCGCAGGAGCTGGGGCGGGTAGCGCTGTTTCTGTTGGGCATGTGGCTGCTGTTCGTGCTGTTACTGGCGCTAGCGCATCAGGTGATTTTCCGCCTGGTGAGGCGACTGGAAGACCTCTCGGCGCGACTGGCCTGGCGCGCTAATTATGACGGCCTGACGCGCCTGCTTAATCGCAGCGCCTTTTTCGACCAGTTTATCGCGCTGGCGCGGCGCTGCGAACAGCATCAACAGCCGCTGGCGGTGATCCAGCTCGATATCGATCATTTCAAAAAGGTCAATGATAGCTGGGGCCATCACGCGGGCGATCAGGCGCTGATGCGCGTGGCCGGCGTCATCAAACATACGCTGCGCCCTTACGACGTAGCCGGACGCATCGGCGGCGAAGAGTTTTGTATCGTGCTGCCGCACACCACGCTGGCTGAGGCGCAGGGCGTGGCGGAGCGTATCCGCAGCCGGCTGGCGGCCAAAACCATTCTGGTCAACGCCAGCACCACCTTTAGCGTTACGTTGTCAGCAGGTGTCAGCTGCAGTACTGAGCAGGGCAGTTACCATGCAGAGAGCCTGCAGGCGGTAGCGGACCGCCGCCTGTATCTGGCGAAAAGCGGCGGTCGCAATCGGGTGTGCGCGGCCGGTTAGACTTTGCCCTCGTTATCCTCTTCTACCGCCTGGTAGATGCGCTGCAGGATATCGGGGAACGCCGACTGCACGCGGCTCCAGCTGGGGATAAACGGTTTCTCGTTTGGCCGCTCGATGAACGACTGGCCGGCGTCGAGAATCGCCTGAGTGAACATCTCGACCGCCGCTTCTTCAATGTGCTGATCAAACTTCAGTCCGTTCATGGTGGCTTCGTGGTTGTAGATCTCCATCATGTCGAGCGCGTTGCGATAATAGGTGGCCTTCAGCACGCGGAACGAGTCGCTGGTGAGCGGCACGCCCATTGTCGCCAGCTTACGCAGTAGCGACTGCACGATATCGTTACTCATGCGTTTCAGGCCACCGGTGCCGTCCTCTTCTGCCAGCGGCTGATGCTTATGGTCGTAGTTGTCCGCGATTTCCACCTGGCAGGTCTGCCGCGTGGTGTAATTGCGATAAATCTCTGACAGCACGCCAATCTCCAGCCCCCAGTCGCCAGGGATTTTGATGCCGTTCAGCACGTGGGTGCGCATGGCAAACTCGCCGGACAGCGGATAGCGGAAACTGGTGAGATAGTCGAGATACTCCGAATGGCCGTAGACTTTCTGCAGCGAGCGCAGCAGCGGGCCCACCAGCAGACGTCCGACGCGGCCATTAAGCTTGCCGTCCGCAACGCGCGCATAGAAACCTTTGCAGAATTCATACTGAAACGCCGGGTTGGCCAGCGGGTAGAGCAGACGTGCCAGCATGCCGCGCTCATAGGTCACGATGTCGCAGTCATGCAGTGCCACGCACTGCGAGCGGTCGGAGGCCAGCGTGTAGCCGGTGCAGAACCACACGTTGCGACCCTTGCCGGGCTGGCTGGGCGACAGACCCTCTTTATCCAGCTCGGCGTCCAGCGCTTTCAGCCGCGGGCCATCGTTCCACAAAATGCGGTGGCGCTGCGGCAGGCGCGAGAAAAATTCGCGCGCGAAGAGAAACTGATCGCGATCGGCACGATCGAGGCCAATCACAATCTCCTCCAGATAGGGCACTTTCGCCAGTTCATTGACGATATTATCCAGCGCCGGGCCTTCCAGCTCGGAAAACAGCGAGGGCAGAATCAGCCCCATTTTGCGCTTGCGCGCAAAGCGCACCATCTCTTTTTCCAGCGACTCCACGCTGCGGTGGGTGAGATTATGAAAGTTGGTAATTACGCCGTTCTGGTAAAAATCACTCATCGTCTCATCCTTCTGGTCAGCTGCCGTTATTCAGGTTGGGCAAGAAAGTAATCCAGACCTTCGCGCCAGCCCTCAGGGCCAACGTGTGCGGTGTGGTAAACGTTATGATGATCGCTGCGTTGCAGCACCACCGGGTTTTTACTGAAACCTTTAATCACCACGGCATAATCGACGCGCTCCAGCATCGGCGCATCGTTAGGGCCATCGCCCAGACCAATCGTGGTGCGCTTCGTGCCTTCCTGCTGCTGCAACTGCTGCAATAACTGTTCCAGCGCCACGCCTTTACCGCTGCCCGCCGGCATCACGTGCCAGAAACGTCCGCCCTGCGTCAGGGCCAGCTGATGCTGCGCCAGCGCCGCGCGGAAGGCGTCGAGCCGCGTTTCATCATCGCGCCATACGATGACTTCAGACGCATCGCGCAGTCGGCTCTGGCTGGCTTCCGTCAACGTCAGGCCGGTGAAACGGGCCACTTCTGCGTCGCTAAAGTCATGAAAGCCGGTGAAGCGAAAATCCGCCTGCAGGGTGCTGAGCGTGGCGCAGAGCGCAAGATAATCGGCACCGGGCTCTTCGGCGATCTGCGCTTCCCCGCCAAAGGCGAGGCGGGCGCCGTTTTCCGCAATAAAGGGCGCACCGGCGATGCCCAGCCGCTTCTGCAGCGGAATAATTTCGGCCGCGGTTTTACTCGAACAAATCACCAGCGGAATCTGTTGCTGCTTAAGCCGCGCCAGCCACTCGCTGGCGGCCTGCCAGTTATAGTCATGATGATCGAGCAGCGAACCATCGAGATCGGTCACGATCAGCAGGGAGGAATCTAACGGGATCATCAATACACTCCTTACGCCCAAAGGCATCCGTAAAGCGACGTGTAATCAGTATAATAGCGTAATCACAATCACACTTTTCCTTGCCGCCGGCGCGGCCACTATCCAGGATAATTCTTAAAACATAAGCCAGATACCGAAGCGGCTGCACGTTTTGTGCATGCAGAATGTCAGCCGTAGCGCGATGTTTTCGGTAACAGCAGTGCATGATTATGCAGATTTGTTCGAATTGCGTGCAGAATTGAGACTTGTCTTACTTCAGCTAAGGCGTACTCTGAAGCGGTGTTAAGATTTTCCTGGTGTAACGAATTTATTCTTTTTTCAACCCGGCCAGCGTGCCGGGTCTTTTTTTGAAATCGATTTCAGCGGTTCACTTCGGTAATGGTGAAATCACGAATATCGAGTTCAAACGCCTCGGCCAGTTCGGTGTAGGAGTCAAACGCTTCGCCATTCACCTTCACACGGTGCGCATCTTCAGCCTGCATAAACTCCTGCACTTCGCCTGACGTTTTTTTCTGAATCGCTTCCAGCAGCGCGTCCACGTCGATGTTCACTTCGCGCTGCACGTTATCGCTGTACTCTTTTGCTGTAGCCATGACAGCCTCCTGGAGGCAAACGGATTCCTGACAAGTATAGTCGGTGACAGCGGGCGAGGGACGTGGACGGGAAACGGGCAAAAAAAAGCCCGCGCTGCGCGGGCAAAAATCCTTGTTACTTTTAGGTTGACTGCCCCTTTGGGGTTGGTGCAGTGCTGACAAGTGTACGAGGGTGCCGCGTCAAAAGTCTTTCCGGGAAACGTTAAGAAAGTGAAAAGCCCGGCTTTGACACTTCTTTACCCGCTCTATTCCCCATTCTGGCGTAAAACAGCTATGCTTACAGCTGGTTGATTATTATGGTTATCAGGGAGTTAGTATGGATTTAATTCGGATCATTATTGCCATTCTGTTGCCACCGCTGGGCGTGTTTTTACAGGTCGGCTTTGGCGGCGCCTTCTGGCTCAACATTCTGCTGACGCTGTGTGGTTACATCCCCGGCATCGTGCATGCGGTGTGGGTAATCGCCCGACGCTGATCGCGATCAGGCAGCGCTGACTATCTTCCGTTACACTATGCGCAGGACTGTTTCTGGAGAGAAATCAATGAAGGTCAATGACCGGGTAACGGTAAAAACCGACGGCGGCCCACGTCGCGTCGGTACTGTGCTGGCTGTGGAAGGCTTTAATGAGGGCACCATGTATCTGGTGGCGCTGGAGGATTACCCGCTGGGGATCTGGTTCTTTAATGAGAGCGATCACGCCGAAGGCGTGTTTGTCGAGCCTTATGCGGGGGAAGGGTAGTGTGGTTTTGCGATTAGATTACCCTCACCCTAACCCTCTCCCGCACGCGGGAGAGGGAACCGTTCAGTGCTCCTGCTCGCGGGAGAGGGAACCGTTCAGCGCCGATGCTTAGTAATAAGTTGTTCCTGAAGCGTTGTGTGAAAACCTACTCAACAGCCGCGCGGACAGCCCCCTCTCCCGCAAGCGGGAGAGGGCTGGGGTGAGGGAAAAATACCGCACCCCACCTCAATCCTCTTAAAACGTCTCCCAGTTATCATTGCCCGCTGCAGCCAGCGTCGGACGTGGAGCGAGCGCTGGCGCTTTCAGCGCCGACTGCGGCGCAGCAGCCACCAGCGAAGCCGGCGTATCATTCAGGCGGAACACCGCCACCGCCTGCGTCAGTTTACCGGCCTGATCTTCCAGCGAAGCCGCGGCTGAAGAGGCTTCCTCCACCAGCGAGGCGTTCTGCTGCGTCACGTTATCCATCTCGGTCACCGCCAGGCTGACCTGCTGAATGCCACGGCTCTGCTCATCAGACGCTGCCGCAATCTCGGCCATAATGTCGGTAACGCGGCGCACCGCTTCGACAATCTCGCCCATGGTGCTGCCGGCTTCGCCGACCTGATGCGAGCCGTTACTGATCAAATCCACCGACTCGGCAATCAGCGACTCAATCTCTTTCGCTGCCTGCGCACTGCGCTGCGCCAGATTGCGCACTTCACTGGCGACCACGGCGAAGCCACGGCCCTGTTCCCCGGCGCGCGCGGCTTCTACCGCGGCGTTCAGCGCCAGGATATTGGTCTGGAAGGCGATACTGTTAATAACATTGGTAATCTCGGCAATTTTCTTCGAGCTGCCGGAGATGTTATTCATGGTTTTCACCACACCGCTCACCAGTTCACCACCGCTGCGCGCTTTGCCAGAAGCATCGGCGGCCAGCTGGCTGGCGTGATGGGCGTTTTCGGCGTTCTGCTTCACCGTGGCGGTGAGCTGCTCCATGCTGGCGGCAGTCTGCTCCAGCGCGGAAGCCTGCTGCTCGGTGCGTGATGACAGATCGGTGTTACCTGCGGAGATCTCACTGGAGCGCTGATAAATCGCCACCGCGCCTTCACGGACAGTGCCAACGGTGCGCACCAGCGACGCCTGCATCAGCTGCAGGTTGTGCAGCAGGCTGCCAATTTCGTTGCGACCATAGGCCTGCTCGGGGGCGGTGAGATCGCCCTGCGCGATGCGCTCAATGCGACCCACCGACAGGCGCAGCGGATTGATCACCACGCGGCGCAGGAACACGAAGGTGAGCAGCACCAGCAGCAGCGCGGCGGCAAAAGCCGCAGCCATCGCGATAAAACCGACGCGCGACTGATGCGCCGCTTCGGCGTTAATCGCTTCGGCGCGCTCGGTGCGGATCTTAATCGCCTTCAGCAGCACGGCATTATAGGCATCATCCAGCTTGCGCGTGACATCGGTCTCCTGCGCGACAATCCCTTCAAAGCTGCCCTGTTTCGCCGACTCGATCATCGGCTTCAGGCCTTTATCAATATAGGCATTGAAGCTGGTGGTGAGCGGACCGTCGAGCGCCAGGTCAGCCGGCGTCTTCATTTTGCGATCCATATAAATTTTGAAGCCCTCGCGCGCCTGCTTAATGCGCGTTTCGGTGCGCGCCAGATCGGCACGATAGCCATCCATTTCACCGATGCGCGCCGCAGCGCCCGACTGCAGCACATTAAGGCGTGCGGTTCGCAGATGGTTTGAGCTGTTAGAAATGCCCATGCGCACCTGAATCTCATCGGTGGCGTCATTGAGGGAATTATTGCTCTGAATCAGAAAGTAGCTGGCGAGTCCAATGCACAGGGCAAAAAGCAGCAGAATGCCACCAAAGATCATGCTGAACAGAGGCATCAGGCGTAGGTTTTGCCAGATGCTGAGCTTATGTTGCTCATCTATCGATGCTGTTTTCATTTCCTTGCTCTCATAGTGGTAAGGGGTTCTGAAAACAAGCATCGGCAGCAGGGGATAAAGGCTTAGCGGGGAAGTGGGATCGCGCTCGCAAAACGCTCAAAAATAATCAAGGCCAGTCGCGGGGACTGGCCTTGACCACAAAGCGTATTATCGGTGGGTGAAATTATCGCACGTTGACATAAATGCCCGAGGTAACATTATCTGTCAGGCGCACCACATGATAAATAACCTGTTTATTGTGCGTTTTAATTTTGCGTTTAATATTGCCTTTATGTGACGAAACAGTTTTCGCTTTGATTTGCATCTTATCCGAAATCTGAATGGTGTCATGACCTGACATCCACATTTTCAGCATATTCGATTCAGTCTGGCTCAATGTCAGTGGATGAATATCCAGCCCGGCAGAAATGCGCGGTGAGGCATTGAGTTTCTTTTGCAGGTAGGTGCCCAGCAGGGAGTCCAGTGTCGATGTTTTTATCGATTTTGACGTAATAATCAGGTTCTTACGAACGTAGAGGTATTCCTCAAAATGGATATTCGAGATCGCCATAAAAATAAAGAATAGCGTATCCGGATGCTGCATGATAATAGAACGAATGCGATCGCTGGAATCGGATTCGTGAATAAAGCATTCTTCGTTAATAAATACTACGCCCGGTTTTAATTGCTCACACCGTTGTTGCAATTGTTCGATGTCAGACACGGAAGTAATATTTTTCTTTTTGACTCCTTTTGCCGACATATAGTCTGACAAACCCAGGCGTGTGTAGTTACATGAATCCATAATAATCGTTGGCATTATAGCGACCCTCACCAATTTGTTATCCGTTTAAATCAACGATGAATACGCGTTTGCGGTACGAGAGAGATTTCCAAAGACACTTTTTTATTCTGCTCGGCAGACTGGCGTAATGCATTCCTGCGCCATCTTGACTCGTCCCTGACCCGTTCTGCGAAGTTTATTGTGTTACTTCCACGTCACTCTTGTCCCCGCGATAGTGGGAATCGCCGGGAATTTGGTTTATGTGTTTCTTTCGCTCTGTTTTGAGAGCCCTGTCACTATCGCGCAAGTCACAGACAAATCTGATAGGACAATTCTTAAAAACATTTGAATCGCGAAAGTGTGACGTTTCAGCGAGTGTTGACAATGCCGGAAAAAAGGGATTTAGACAAGAAAAATCGCTGTAATATTTTTTTTGTTTAAAAACAGCCCTTTGAGCATTTTATCAACCGATTCACCGGCTTAACCGGCTTAGGAATCGTCTGACTAAAATACGCGAAGCGCCGTTTAATAAGAATAATTTTCACCATAAATGCGCATTTATCAGAATATCCTCAGTTGATTTCTGAAAAATATGGTTCGAAAAATGCACAGAATGTTTTTGATTACTTAACTATCGTATAAGAAGGTTAACAGTATCGTTAATCAACGGGCAGGGGAAAGTTCTGATACAAACTGCGCGAGTAAATCAAAGACTTCACCGAACAGATGTTCACAGAAAGGTGCAAGCAACGGCATCATCATACCCAGACTCAGGATCCCTACCGTTAAGGTGATTGGGAAGCCGATGGCGAAAACCGACAGCTGAGGTGAAACGCGGTTTAACAAACCTAGTGCCAGGTTTAGCGTGAGGAGCAGAATTATTAAGGGTAGCGCTAACATCATGCCATTAAGGAAAATTAAGCTGGCGGCTTTGGTCAGCGCCATGAAGGCGTTGGCGTTGAGTGGCTGATCGTTAATCGGCAACGTGTGAAAACTGTCCACCAGTAACGAGATCAACCACAGGTGACCGTTGAAGGTCAGGAACAGCAGCATCGCCAGCATGTCGAGAAAACGGGCCAGCAGCGGCATGTTGATCCGGCTGTTCGGGTCGAGCAGGGTGGCAAAAGAGAGACCCATCTGCAGACCAATCATCTCACCGGCCAGCCGCACGGCAGAAAAAGCCAGCTGCATGGTCAGACCAATCCCCACGCCAATCAGCAACTGCTGCACCAGCATCCAGAAGCCCGCCGGAGTAAACAGCGTCACTTCGACCGGCGGCAGCAGCGGCATCAGAATCCAGGTGGTGACTACCGCCAGTCCAATTTTGACCCGTTTTGGAATCGAACGTTCATTCAGCAGCGGCGCGCTGGCAAACAGCGCCAGCAAACGCACCATCGGCCAGAAGAATTGCGCCACCCAGTGCACCAGCTGGCTGCTGTCGAGGGTGACCATTAGCCGATGATATAAGGCAGGTTGCTGAACAGGGTACGGATGTAGTCCAGCATCAGGTTGAGCATCCACGGTCCGGCCACCACGGCGGTGGCCGCAACGGCAAGAATTTTCGGGATAAACGACAGTGTCTGTTCGTTAATCTGCGTTGCCGCCTGCAGAATACTGATCAGCAAACCGCTCACCATCGCCACCAGCAGCAGCGGAGCGGCCATCATCAGGGCGATACGCATCGCTTCCTGGCCCATTACCATTACCGATTCCGGTGTCATGTTGCGCTCCTGTCGAGAGAAAGGTGAGGGCGGCAAGCCACTCAGGAGTAAAAACTTTGCGCCAGCGATCCCACCAGCAGCTGCCAGCCATCCACCAGCACGAACAGCATCAGCTTAAACGGCAGCGAAATTGTGGCCGGCGGCACCATCATCATTCCCAGCGCCATCAGTACGCTGGCGACCACCAGGTCGATGATCAGAAACGGAATAAAGACGGTGAAACCAATCTGGAAAGCGGTTTTCAGCTCACTGGTGACATAGGCGGGCAGCAGAATGCGCATCGGCACCGCTTCCGGACCCTGAATCGGCGCGCTGTTGGCGAGACGGGCGAACAGGGCCAGGTCGGCTTCGCGCGTCTGGCGCAGCATGAACTCACGCAGCGGCTGGGCACCTTTGTCGATCGCCACGTCCATGCTGATTTTGTCCTGGCTGAACGGCAGATAGGCATCGGTGTAAATCTTGTCGAAGGTCGGCGCCATGATAAAGAAGGTCAGGAACAGCGCGAGACCCAGCATCACCTGATTCGGCGGCGCGGATGGCGTGCCCAGGGCGTTACGCAGCAGACCAAACACAATAATGATGCGGGTGAAACTGGTCATCATCAGCAACACCGCCGGAATAAAGGTCAGCGAGGTAATGAAGACCAGCGTTTGCACCGGCAGCGACCAGCTCTGGCCGCCATTGGCCAGCGGCTGGCTGATCAAACCCGGCAGCTGCGCATGGGCAGCCGGTGCCAGCAGCATCAGCAGCGGCAG
>NZ_SDFT01000048.1:0-3809 GCF_004916815.1 Pantoea sp. R102 | reverse complement strand
AGCGCCTGCGCCAGCGTATGACGTACGCGCGCCACGGCACCGACAATATTGGTGCGCGGACGCAGGTGCGCCACTTCGCGCAGGTATTCGATGCTGTGACGTTTAGCCGCCATCGGATAGGTATCCGGATCGTCCACCCAGCCGGTGACTTCAACCTGGGTCGCCTGCAGTTCGAATGCCTGGCCTTCACCCGGCGACTCCACCACTTTACCGGTGACGATCACCGAACAGCCGGTGGTCAGACGCAGCACTTCATCCTGATAATTATTCAGAGAATTATTGACGACGGCCTGAACGGGATTAAAGCAGGAACCGTCATAAACGGCGATGAAGGAAAGACCGGCTTTGGAATCTCTTCGGGTACGTACCCAACCACGTACGGTGACTTCACTGTCAACCGCGACACGGCCGTGCAGTACATCCGCTACAGGCACTACGCTCATAAAAATCTCTCTATATAAATGAAGATGGAGTGAAATAAGCCCCATTCCGGGGTTTAGCTATGTTACTTGCGAGCCACCAGGAAACAAGCAAAATTGCCGGGGAATAAAGAGATTTTCTGGCGCAGAGCAGGGCGCAGGCACCCTGCTCAGGCCAATTAGCTGGCGCGTTTGACCAGCGGCAGGTCGAAGGCTTTGCGCAGGGCGCGCACGAAGGCTTTATCCTGGCAGATGGTTTTACCGGGACTGTCGGAGAGTTTGGCCACCGGTTTACCGTTGCAGCTCACCAGTTTGATCACGATATTCAAAGGCGTGACGCCGGGAATATCGCAGGTGAGGCGGGTGCCGATGCCAAATACCACGTTCGCGCGCTGACCGAAATGACGATACAGCGCCAGCGCTTTATCGAGGTTGAGATTATCGGAGAACACCAGCGTTTTGCTGAGCGGATCAATATTCAGCCGCTGATAGTGCGCAATGGCTTTTTCTCCCCACTCCACCGGATCGCCCGAATCATGGCGCAGGCCCTGATAGCGATGGGCAAAACCGGGGCCGAAATCACGCAGGAAGGCGTCCATCGTGATGCAGTCGGTCAGGGCAATGCCGAGCTGGTTATCGTACTCATCCAGCCACGACTGCAGCGCCGCGCGCTGGCTGTTGGCCAGTACCGGGCTGATCTGCTGATGCGCCTGGAACCATTCGTGTGCCTGGGTTCCGACCGGGTTAAGCTGCAACCGGCGCGCCAGATCGTAGTTACTGCTGCCCAGCAGCCACGGGAATTCGTTTTTCAGCGTGCTGACAATCGCTTCCTGCACCGCGCGCGAATAACGACGGCGCGTGCCAAAGTCCATCAGCTGGAAGCGCGACATATCGAGATCGCCCACCTGCTCACGGAAGTGCACCAGCTTTTGCTGCAGATGCGCCACCGCCTGTTCCGCGCCGCTTTCCGGCGTCCGGTGGCGGTGTACCACTTCGCTGATCAGCGCCAGCAGC
This sequence comes from Pantoea sp. R102, assembly GCF_004916815.1. NCBI lineage: Bacteria > Pseudomonadati > Pseudomonadota > Gammaproteobacteria > Enterobacterales > Erwiniaceae > Pantoea > Pantoea sp. R102. The sequence continues at coordinate 2,376 of NZ_SDFT01000048.1, read as the reverse complement.
GGCACTTCCCACAGAATCACTTCACGCCACGGGCCGCGAATCTGAATGCGCAGATGCCCGTGATCGTCGCGCACCTCAACCTGCGAGGCATCGAAGCGGAACTGGCGCAGCCAGTCGAGATAATCCTGCTGGAAAAACGGTAAGCTGCTGAGGTAACGATATTCGTCATCGCTCAGCGCCAGAGATTGCATGGCAGTAATGTGCGTGCGGATGGCGTCGGCATACTGGCCGAGCTGCTCATCGCTGCGGCAGCGAAATTCTGCCGTTACCGGGACATCGTAGTAACGATGATAAACGGCCTGCTGCATGTGAAGCTTATAGGCATCGGTATCAAGCAGCGTGGTCAAAATCGGGGAAGCGTGTCCAGTCATGGTGCGTTTCAGCATCCTCTTCCGCGGAGCAGAGCCCGGTATTCAACAAAGTCATAAAGACGCAGGAGTATAAAACAGTAATCACCGCGATCACACCATAATTGCAGGTGACAGGTCGAGGGTCATTTGTGCCATTGTTAATGAATTGTAGACTTTTGGCGCAACTCACGCATTGTGCGTGGCAACCCGGGCGCAACCCGCTTAGACTCTGAGGGTTGACTATATTAACGATGCGAGAAGGATTTATGACGCAACAGCCGCAAATTAAATATCGCCACGACTACCGGGCGCCGGACTACACCATCACCGATATCGACCTGACGTTTGATCTTGATGCGGCGACTACGCGCGTCACCGCCGTCAGTCAGGTAAAACGCCTTGGCGCGCAGCAGGCTGAACTGCGTCTGGACGGTGAGGCGCTGACGCTGCTGTCGCTGGCGGTGGATGGCAATCCGTGGCCGCACTACCGCGAAGAGCAGGGCGCACTGATTATCAGCCAGCTGCCGGACAACTTTACCCTGACCATCATTAATGAAATCCATCCGGATAAAAACACCGCGCTGGAAGGGCTGTACAAATCCGGCGAGGCGCTCTGCACCCAGTGTGAAGCCGAAGGCTTCCGGCATATCACCTGGTATCTCGATCGCCCGGACGTGCTGGCGCGCTTCACCACCACCCTGATCGCCGACGCGGCTAGCTATCCGTACCTGCTGTCCAACGGTAACAAGCTGGAGAGCGGTCAGCACGAGGATGGTCGTCACTGGGTGAAATGGCAGGATCCGTTCCCGAAACCCTGCTACCTGTTTGCGCTGGTCGCCGGCGATTTCGATGTGCTGCGCGATAGCTTTACCACCCGTTCCGGCCGTAACGTGGCGCTCGAAATTTTTGTCGATCGCGGCAACCTCGACCGCGCGGACTGGGCGATGACCTCGCTCAAAGCCAGCATGAAGTGGGACGAAGAGCGTTTCGGTCTCGAATATGACCTCGATATCTTTATGATCGTCGCGGTGGATTTCTTCAACATGGGCGCGATGGAGAATAAAGGCCTCAACGTCTTCAACTCCAAATATGTGCTGGCTAAAGCGGAAACCGCCACCGACAAAGACTATCTCGGCATTGAAGCCGTGATTGGTCACGAATATTTCCACAACTGGACCGGCAACCGCGTGACCTGCCGCGACTGGTTCCAGCTCAGCCTGAAAGAGGGTCTGACGGTCTTCCGCGATCAGGAGTTCAGTTCCGATCTCGGCTCGCGCGCGGTCAACCGTATTGATAATGTGCGCGTGATGCGCGGCGCGCAGTTCGCCGAGGATGCCAGCCCGATGGCCCATCCGATCCGTCCGGATCAGGTGATTGAAATGAACAACTTCTACACCCTGACGGTGTACGAGAAGGGTTCTGAAGTGATTCGCATGCTGCACACGCTGCTGGGTGAAGAGCAGTTCCAGCAGGGGATGCAGCTCTATTTCGAGCGTCACGATGGCAGCGCCGCCACCTGTGATGATTTCGTGCAGGCGATGGAAGATGCCTCCAACGTCGATTTGTCACAGTTCCGCCGCTGGTACAGTCAGTCGGGCACGCCGGTGCTGACGGTGCGTGATGACTACAACCCGGAGCTGGAGCAGTACACGCTGCACGTCACGCAGCACACGCCACCGACCGTCGATCAAAAAGAGAAGCTGCCGCTGCACATCCCGCTGGATATCGAACTGTATGACGGCGAAGGCAAGGTCATTCCGTTGCAGCACAACGGTCATCCGGTTCATCACGTGCTGAACGTCACCGACGAGTTCCAGACCTTCATTTTCGACAAGGTCTATTTCCAGCCGGTGCCGTCGCTGCTACGGGAATTCTCCGCACCGGTGAAGCTTGACTATAAATGGAGCGATGCGCAGCTGACTTTCCTGATGCGCCACGCGCGCAATGACTTCTCGCGCTGGGATGCGGCGCAAAGCCTGCTGGCGACGTATATCCGCCTCAACGTGGCGCGCCATCAGCAGGGCCA
>NZ_SDFT01000047.1:0-6211 GCF_004916815.1 Pantoea sp. R102 | reverse complement strand
CCCACCGGGAGAGGGAGCTGTTCCAGTAAGCTGTCAGAGAATTAACGCATTAAAAAACCGCCCAATACTGTTCCCTCTCCCGCCTGCGGGAGAGGGTTAGGGTGAGGGTGAAAAACGCACCTCACACCATCAGGCAATCGTCACATCCTTCGCCAGATACACATCCTGCACCGCATTAATCAGCGCCACGCCCTCTTTCAGCGACTTCTTAAACGCCTTGCGCCCGAGAATCAGCCCCATGCCGCCGGCGCGTTTATTGATTACCGCCGTACGCACCGACTCTGCCACATCGGTCGCACCGGCTGAAGCACCGCCGGAGTTAATCAGCCCGGCGCGGCCCATGTAGCAGTTGGCTAGCTGGTAGCGCACCAGGTCGATCGGATTCTCACTGGTCAGCTTGCTGTACACGCGCTCATCGGTGTGGCCAAACTTCACCGCGTTATAGCCGCCGTTATTCTCTGCCATTTTCTGCTTCACAATGTCGGCACCAATGGTGGCCGCCAGATGGTTAGCCTGACCGGTTAAATCGGCGCTGGCGTGATAATCCACCCCATCCTTCTTGAAATCGTTGTTGCGCAGATAGGCCCACAGCACCGTCACCATGCCCAACTCGTGCGCACGCTCGAAGGCCGCTGCAATTTCCTCGATCTGCCGGCGTGACTGCTCAGAGCCAAAATAGATGGTGGCGCCGACCGCAACCGCGCCCATGTTGAACGCCTGTTCAACGCTGGCGTACAGCGTCTGGTCATACTGCGTGGGATAGCTCAGGGTTTCGTTATGGTTCAGCTTGACCATAAACGGGATGCGGTGCGCGTAGCGACGTGACACGGAGGCCAGCACGCCATAGGTTGATGCCACACAGTTACAGCCGGCTTCAATCGCCAGCTCGACGATATTCTTCGGGTCGAAATAGGCCGGATTGGCAGCGAACGAGGCGCCGGCAGAGTGTTCGACGCCCTGATCCACCGGCAGAATCGACAGATAGCCGGTACCCGCCAGACGGCCGGTGTTGTAGAGCGTCTGCATATTGCGCAGTACCGCAGGAGAACGATTGTTATCAATCATCACGCGATCGACATAATCCGCGCCCGGCAAATAAAGGCTGTCCGCTGGAATGGTCATGCAGCGATGTTGAAGAAGCGTATCCGCCTCTTTACCCAATAACTGTACGATGTCCGTCATGTTCGCTCCTGATAAATGGCTGGAAAAGAACCGGCACCTGCCGATTCGCCCCCACAGCCTGGACCGAAACGCGCCAGGCTGGCAAATTGCTGACTCCATTTTTCAGACGGATACGCAGTGAAAAAACGGCAATCTGGCGTTACGCCCTACCACCACTGATGGAAATGATGCACCGGCCCAATGCCGTGGCCGACCTCAAGCGAATCGGCGTGCAGCAGCGCCTGCTGCAGCCAGGCCTTGGCCTCCGCTACGGTGCCCGCCCAGTCCGCATGGCGCGGTCGCAATGCCGCCAGCGCCGCCGACAACGTGCAGCCGGTGCCGTGCGTATGACGGGTGTTAACGCGCGGCGCGGTAAAGCGCTGGCGGCCGGCGCGGGTGATCAGCCAGTCCGGGCTTTCCGCATCGCTGAGATGACCGCCCTTCATCAGCACCGCTTCACAGCCCAGCTCCAGCAGCGCATCGCCCTGTTGCAGCATAGTCGCCTCGTCCTGCGCCATGCGGCAACCCAGCAGCGCCGCGGCTTCCGGCAGGTTGGGTGTGATCAGCGATACCTGCGGTAGCAGCCGTTCACGAATGCTGGCTACCGCATCGGGCGACAGCAGCGCATCGCCACTTTTGGCAATCATCACCGTATCCAGCACCACAAACGGCAGGCTGGCGCGTTTCAGCTTCTCTGCCACCACCTCAACAATCGCCGTCTCCGCCAGCATACCGATTTTCGCGGCGTCAATGCGCACGTCGTCCAGCACCGAGTCGAGCTGTGCAGCGACAAATGCCGGTTCGATGCGATACACCGACTGCACGCCGCGGGTGTTCTGTGCCACCAGCGCGGTAATCACGCTGGTGCCGTACGCGCCGAGCGCGGAAAACGCTTTCAAATCGGCCTGGATACCTGCGCCGCCGCTGGGGTCGGTGCCGGCAATGGTCAATGCATTGATACGTTTCATGCCGCCACCTCCAGCGTCCAGAGCGCATCGAGAAAAGCGGCGACGAAGCTGCCCGGCCCTGCCACGCTGCGCGCGGCCTGCTCACCGGCCAGCGACATCAAGCGGCAGGCCGCTGCCACGTGCTGGAGGCGCTCGCCCGGCAGGCTGCTGCACGCCGCGACGACGGCGGATAGCGCACAACCGGTACCGACCACGCGCGTCATCAGCGGGCTGCCGCCGGGTATTGCCAGCGTCTGGCGGCCATCGGTGACGTAATCGACTTCGCCGGTTACCGCAACGATAGTCGTGCAGCGTTGCGCCAGCTGCTGCGCGGCGTTCAGTGCAGCATCGGCCTGATGCACGCTATCCACACCGCGTCCGCCCGTGGCCTGGTGCGCTAAGGCGAGAATCTCTGAAGCGTTGCCGCGAATGGCCGCCGGTCGCAGGCTTAGCAGCTGCTGACAGAATTCCGTACGCAGGGTTAGCGCGCCTACCGCCACCGGATCGAGCGTCCACGGTGTGCCGGCCTGGTTAGCGGCCTGTACCGCCGCCAGCATCGCATCGCGGCGCTCGCGGGTTAAGGTGCCAACGTTAATCAGCAGCGCATCGGCGAAACCGGCAAACTGCGCCGCTTCATCGCCATCAATCACCATCGCGGGCGAAGCCTGCAGTGCCAGCAGCACGTTGGCGGTAAAAGTTTGCACCACGTCGTTGGTCATACAGTGCACCAGCGGTGCCTGCTGCCGCAGCAGTTGCAGAGAGTGCGCGAGTTGCGCCGGGGAAAGAGGGTCAGGCTGTGTCATAAGGCTCCCAACCGGCAATCAGGAAGGCGAATGCGGTCAGGCATCTGACTTCCCTACGCTGGCATTATCCAGATCAGGTATTACGGGTATTTCTCAGCCTTCACAAAGAAGGGCACCCCGAGTCATATAGAAGTATTACTTCCATCAATATAGCAGCTTACGGGAAGTGGCTTGTTTGCACAAGCCGGTTACAGATGCCTGACCGCATTCTTTGACGCGTAAGAGATTATCACAGCTTTATACCAGTTTTATCACACCCTTTATCTCACCAGCCCCCTCTTGTTCTATACAGGGTGGTTAATAATCTGCTTGCTATAAGTGAAGCGGCAGAGCAATACTACATGGTTATTATCTCTGTCTTAAATTTAATGGGAAAAATCAATAAAAAATGAAAAAATACTTGGGAATTTTAATTATATTCATAACCTTCACGGCAAAAGCAATTACCGTACAAGAGTTTATAAATGCTCAAGCAATCATTGACTCACCATTGAAAAGACAAACACCTCCTGATGATTCAGAACAGCAAGCTATACTAGCTTTAAAGAATTTATTGAACACAAGTATTACAGGAATGGTTGAAGGGGTTTTAGCCACCAATGGAATGTATGGAATCAGAACAGGTAGCCAACTATTATGCGTCAAGAGCATAGACACTGATGAACTTATAAAAGGGCTAACTTATCTTTGGGATAAATCATCAAAAGAAATGAGAATGTCAATCGCTGATGCCAACCTTAGCACTTACATTGTTACATATTTAGAGAAGAAATATAAATGTGTTAAGGCTTGATTAAGTTAAGCTAAGTGTTATGTTCATCAAATTATCTTCATAGATCTTATCATAATTAATAACACCCTCTATAGCGCTCTAGAATCCATCCTAAGCGCTTTTCTTTCTCACCAATGCATTGCCACCCACTTTGCATTTAAACTCAACAGAGAGCCTCCTATGAAGCCTGAGATCATTTCAGAAATGCTATCATAAGCCTTTTCAAATAAAGGAAGTCGCAAGCAAGCTTCCTCCTCCCATTTCAAAGCAAAGGCATTCGCTCGCAAGCTCACTCACAAGGACAATTTCCCGCTATCTACGCTTGCCTGCTTCGTCTCGTTCCCCTCACGCAAGGTGAAGGGGAAACATCGACAGCAGCCTACGCTTCGATTTACGCGTGAAAATCGGAACCATGACACCATGCAACTCTCATGGAAATTTGTGACAGAGAAATGCAGAAAAGTGGAAAAAAGTGAAAAATAAATTCCCTTACTTTTCAAGCATAAGACTTCTGGCCTAAAAATAATTTGTCACAAAACGCTGAAATAGGACTGTATAGATAATATAGGGCAATGAAAAAGTAGAACGCATTACTTCCCTGTTTCCTTTCTTCCTCATCTGGCATATGTGGGAAAGCACGACTAGCTGCCGTGTCTCCTTCGACAAGAGAAATAGCAGGGTTGGTCCCCTGTGAGTATGCCAATAGAGAATGCAAGACATTTTCCTCTTGCGTTCTTTTCCTCAAAAGGGGCGGGCCTTCCTCCTGTCCCCTTTTCTTATTCATCTGCGTAGTGCCCTCCTTCACTGCGGAGAATGTTGTTGTTCTGTCAGAGCATGGATGCTCATCCCTAAGACAGACAACTAAGGAGCCTTCCTGTTTTGCCCCTCAAAGGCGTACAGGTTACTTTATTCCTTACAGGAAACTTAAAACTATGAACGCATCAAAAGCAGCAGCCGCTGTAAATCTAAACCCATTGCATTACCACAGAACTAAAAACTTTATCTTATGCGGAAAAGTAGAACGCTTTAACGGAGATATGAAACTAGTCTACGCACACCTTGTCAGATTACAGAATAATCACAAGCGTGTGTTTGTTAACTTTGACGCGTTAGATGCTTTGTATGGCTTAGGCGAAGACGCCCAGCTCTTCACAGGTTCACGCGTAATCATTCAGAAATTTTTAGAAATGGGATTACTGAAGAAACATGATGACGGAATGAGGTATTTCTATTCTGTTCACACTCCAGTGCTGGAGGTAATATAATGGATTTTGTCTCTCTTTTTCTCCTTACTGCGTTACTCGTTTCTTGGTGGCCTTGATACCTACTTCCGTAATTAATATCTACTTCCGAAATAAAACTATAATAATCCGGGAACACTATGAGCATTGAAATGATGATGATTGGCGGACAGATGAACGCCGTAGACACAGCCACTGGTGAGATTGTTAACACGCAGATTGATTGCCTGCCTGATGCGTTTGATATTCCTTCATGCGTTCAAACAGCCCTGTTCGGCGATGAAGTTACTAAGCCAGTAATATCTACTTCCGAAATAAAGACGGAAACAAGAGGCCGTAAGGCTAAGGTAACAGATAACCCTTATGCGTCTCTGTTTGCTAATGCGTCATACGATGAAGATACAGGAGCCTGTTCTCTTGGAAAGCGTATGGATGATTTGCTCTATTCAGTAGCCACTACCACTGAGAAGTCTACACGCATCCCTGTCAATCAACTCATCTTTGTAATGAAGAGTGCTGAATTAAGCACTAAGGGAATCATGGAAACAATCAACAAGCGTAGAGCACTGAAGAAATCAGACACTGTCGGGGAGCGTTATGCTCGTATTCTTCGCACTGCCGCTGACATCCTGATACGTCGCCTGGGAGAGCCTGAGAACGCCGATGCAATTCAACTCGACGCTGGTATGGCTTTCTCATTTGAACTAGATAGCGTGGCTTACAAGCGCTCTGAAGGCAGCTCTAACGCTGTGGTGTGCCCTATTGAATTCACTGAAGGAGACAAAGAGACATTGCGCCGCTTAGCCGTTGCCGGTTTAGATGCTCAGTTTGAAACTCATATTCAGAAAGTGACTGAACAATCTGGCCGTATGTTACAGCGAATTGAGAGCAAAGCTGTTCCATTTGAGAAAGTGTATGAAGTTGTCACCGCTGAATTCCCTTACGAGAGCGTTCAGGTTGAGGCAGAGCAGCCAGATGAATACAGCAAATGGATTGACGCCATCAACGATAAGAAATCTGTTGCAGATGCATCTGATGAGCCTGACTGGTGGATCAGCCCTATGCAGGTTTCCGTATACACAGACGAGGACAATGAGCCGTGGTAAACCCTAAAAAGCCGCAAGGCTGTTTGCTGCCCCTTGAACTTTCTAAGCGCGTAGACGCCATCAAAGGGGAATGCAGCCGTAATGCGTATATGGTGCGTATAATTTCCCACTACATGAATCTAGTAGATGGCGGACACATTAACCCGGCAGGAAATGAAAAGTATGAATCGCCACGGATAAT
>NZ_SDFT01000046.1:0-61742 GCF_004916815.1 Pantoea sp. R102 | reverse complement strand
ATGTCCTACAAGATTAAATTAATTATAAAAGGGAAATGATTATTCCGCCTGGAGGAGTTATCTTTCCTTGTGGGAAATAAATTTTCCCTTTCTGTCACTCAGTTCATTAATTAATTAACCGATGCCCAATCGTCTTTTCATCGTAATGGCTTTTACTGTGGCGGTTTGCCTTTTCCCATTTGGCAGCCTGATTAACGCGGATGCCTGGTCAGGGCGCCATCAACCCTCAGCCGGGATAAATTGTTGCCGCCAGCATGGTTTGCTACAGTAGCGGGAATTTCAGAGGAAACGTCCATGCCACGCGATAACCGCCTGTCCCGCTCGCTGCACGCGCTCATTCATCTTGATCGTCACGTTAAACGCGCTACTTCCGATGCCATGGCAAAAATGCTCGGCACCAACCCGGTGGTGGTGCGTCGCATGATGTCAGGGCTGCGTGAAAAGGGGTATCTGGTGTCGGAAAAGGGGCACGGCGGCGGCTGGGAGCTGCGCGCGGACCTGCGCGATATCACGCTGCTGGATGTGTACCAGGCCATCGGCTCACCGGCGCTGTTCAGCATTGGCCCGGCGGCCGATCCTTCGCCCTGCCTGGTGGAACATGCGGTAGACGCCCGGCTCGACCAGGCGCTGGGTGAAGCCGAAGCGTTACTGCTGCAGCGCTTTAGCCAGATTACCGTGGCGGACATCGCCGAAGATTACCTGCAAAAAATGGCCAGCCTCGGGCTGGATCCGCACACCTTTCCGCGCTGCAGCGACTAACCCGCGCGGCCGTTAATCCTGCTTCTGCAATTTGATCTGCGCGTCATGCTTCATCACATGCGTGGTGACGGCGGCCTGAAACACTTTAAACATCATACCGCTGACAAACGTGGTCAGCGTCAGCGTGATGAAGGCTGTCATGAACCAGTCGACCAGCGGCCAACCGCTGTTCAGCAGCGTTGGGTGGTAAATCAGCATCGCGGCAAACACCACCCAATGGCTCAGGCAATAGAAACAGTGAAACAGATGACCGAGCAAGGCGTGTTTGCGTGCGGTCCAGGCGCGCAAACCGGCAAACAGTTCGGTCTGCGTCATGGTCATCGCGATGCTGGCTGAGGCTAGCGCAATCGCCAGGCACACACCCGTGTCAGAGAGTAAAAAGGCATGCATAGATTTTCTCCTTTGTGACGATTGGCGCAGCGGAAAGAACGGCGGCTTATCCGTCATGTAACTTACAATATTACATGATGTGCGCTGGCGCAACAGCGTCTTCTCCTCGCCAGAGTAGTGATATGTAAATTGGCGAGTTATCGCTATTTATTGGCTTTATGCGCAAACACAGCCAGTCGTCCTGTTTTTACAATGTCGCAGATTGAGTCGCACCACGGCATCAGGAGGAGAGGATGGATATTCACGCAGCCTTTATGCATCAGCTGATGATGTGGATAGAGGCGAATATTGAACAAAAGCTCATGCTGGAGACGGTCGCGCGGCGGGCCGGTTATTCGCAGTGGCATTTGCAGCGGCTGTTCCGCAGCTATACTGGCGTGGCGCTGGGAGCCTATATCCGTGAACGGAAGCTAACGGCTTCCGTCATCACCCTGCTCAGCAGTAACACGTCGCTGATGCAGATTGCGCTGCAGTTTGGCTTCGATTCACAGCAAACCTACTGCCGCACCTTTCGGCGCATGTTTGACCTGCCGCCGGGCGCTTTTCGCCGCAAATACCGGCACAGCCTGCCACCGATTGACGGTCCGGCTAGCCTGCTGATGCTGCATTCGCAGAGTCGGCTGGCGTCGTAAAGTATTTGCCTGGCGTTGAGCCGAAGGCGGCGCGAAACGCGCTGATATAGCTGCTGACGCTGTCGAAGCCCACCTGCCAGGCAACCTGCTGCACACTGTGGCCTGCCGCCAGCCCTTCCAGCGATTTCAGCAGGCGCGACACCTGACGATATTTACTCAGGCTCATGCCAACCGCGCTGGACCAGTGGCGACTCAGGCTGCGCGCGCTCAGACCAGCCCACTGCGCCAGCTCCGGCCCGGTGCGTGTATCAGCCGGATCGTCCATCAGCAGGCGTGCAATCTGCCGCAGCCGCGGCTCATCCGGCAGCGGCAGGGTGAGTTCCTGCGGCGTGGATTCGTACAGTTCATCAAGAAACACCTGACCCAGCCGGGTATAGCGCGCGCTGCTCCACAGTTCAGGCTCCAGCACCGCCAGCCGTTCTGCCAGCGGCTCCAGCACGGTCGGGCAGGAGAGCAGCACCGGCCGATCCGGCAACGGCGCAGCCAGCGCTTCGTCAATCAGTACCGTCCAGCCCAGCACGCGCCCCGGCCCGACAAGGGCATGGTCAAACCACGGCGGAATCCAGCCGACCAGCCGCGGCGGGTTAGCAAAAATGCCCGACGAGGTGTTCACCGTCATCAATCCCTGGCGCAGACAAAACAGCTGACCGGCGGCATGACGATGCGTGCGTCGCTCGCGATCCAGCTCCTTCGACAGTGACACGGCAATGACTTTGGGCGCATCCGGTCGCATCAGCCGCTGGCGCAGCTCTTCCTTACGCGGATCGCCAGAGAACGGAAGGTTGTCGGATGGATGGATGAGCATGGCTGGGCCTGAGTGGTGAGTGGCGGAAGATCACCGATGTAGGGTGATGTTTTTAAATTATGAATTTAAGAGATTCATAGCTACTGGTTTTGACCGGAGAGTTGAACCTGATACAAGAACCGGGCAGCTCTCACATTCATACTACCGATCAAGTCATTCAGCACAAGCCGGTTTACTGAATCTGGCAGCAGATCGCAGCAATAACTAAAAACCTGAAAAATTATGAGCGTTCCGAGCAAAGACAGTGTTGCCCTTTTGGTCTGATGACTTTATGAATTTGAGGGTGGTGATTCCGGTTTCATTTATGCTTAATTGATACCGGATTTGCAGGCAGCACATCAAACTTGAGTTTCGTGCAAGTTTTTTAATGATTCATATCTAACGAGTCTGAGTGAGAGCGTATAAGCCAGAAGCTACTTTAAATCCTCAGGCTTGGTTGTTAATATCAAAACTTATTAATTCATTGATTTATATGACGAAGAGTGGATTGATGTATTTTTTATTTTATAAATTGAGATGGGTATTGGAGCCATGCCACTTTGTATTCATATTTCAATCAAACTGGCGTGGCATACCTGGATTTCATGTGGCTTTTCATCATTGGATTGTGATATATTTGATTCGGAACAGGATGTCTAATCGGGATGATTTATATGAACGAATATGAGAAAAAGCTGTTTGATAATGGTTTCACTACTAAAGATATCGGCAAGCTCAGGAGTATCGTAAAAAAGGATGAGTCCCAATCTGATACCCTTAAAACTCTGGTTATTGATTTAAGCAAACGTTTTTGGGGAGGTGTTATCGGAGTATCTATATTGATCCTCATAGGATTATATGGTGCCCTTAATGCCGATAAATCAGATTTCCTCTCTTATGTGATTGTCCTTGGCTTCGCTTTTTTGATTATCTATTTCGTTACTCCATTGAGATTATCCTGGAAAGCCTATAGGTTTATTAAGAAGAACGATAATAGTTAATTATTTGCAAGGTTGTTTTGCATTTGATAAAGATTAAAACCTATTCCAGTCCCTTTGATCGCCGCTCCTGCACTTTTTATAGCAAGGGCGGGCTTGCTCATAGTCTGAACTTTGCGATAATAATCAGCAGGAAGATATTTAAATAATCTCCAGGCTTCCGGCTTTAATGTAAGTTTGAAAATACCATAATAAGAGGTGGTTAAATCAACTACCTGATATGCAAGTAATCCCAGCCTTTGGTCAAATCCAAAAAACTCAGCTATATCCTCATATGCGTCTCTGACCGGATTTGAAGGGTTAGGTACACCTCTCAGCTTTCCAATTCCTTCAATACCTGAACCTACACCATTCATAATGAGTTTTGAACCGGCGATTACGCCTAACACATTGCCTGTTGCTGCAGACCCGACTAATACACCCGCCCCTGCCACAATTTATAAGCCACTTAGGACAACGCTTATACCGTCAATTGAATCGCCACGGATAATCTAGACACTTCTGAGTCGTTGATAATATAGGTTTTCATATTCAGCCGGTGGCATCTGCTCGCTCGAACCATGCCGACGCTTACTGTTATAAAACATTTCGATATAATCAAAAATATCGCTTCTGGCTTCGTCTCTCGTTCCGTAGATCCTTTCTTAATTCGTTCGCGTTTCAGTAACTGGAAAAAGCTTTCCGCAACCGCGTTGTCATGGCAGTTACCGCGACGACTGATGCTGCCTTTCAGACCGTGTGATTTCAGGAACGACTGCCACTCATGGCTCGTGTACTGACCGCCCTGATCAGAGTAAACCAGTACCTGCTTTTGAGGATTACGCCTCCACACCGCCATAAGTAATGCGTTCAGGACAATCTCTTTTGTCATGCGGGGTTGCATTGACCAGCCGATAACTTTTCGTGAGAACAGGTCAACCACCACGGCCAGATACTGCCAGCCTTCGTGGGTTCGGATGTAGGTTATGTCCGTCACCCAACGCTCATCCGGTGAGTCCGGATTGAACTGCCGCTGGAGCCTGTTGGGTGTCACGATGCTGGCTTCACCTTTACGTGCCCGTGGGCTACGGTACCCAACATGAGCTTTTATTCAGGCACGCTTCATCAGCCGCCAGACCCGATTCACTCCGCACTGCTGTCCGGTATCACGCAGATCGGGATGGATCTTGCGATAACCATAGACACAGCCAGACTCAAGCCAGAACTGTTTGATCTGCCCGGTCAGCATCTGGTCTGTCTGGTGACGCTGTGAATGTGGCTGCTGAAGCCAGAAATAAAATCCCCTCGGATGGACATCCAGAACCCGACAGAGCAAACGAACAGGCCAGCAACGGCGGTGGTCGCGGATAAAGGCGTACCTCAGTCGGACAGCTTTGCGAAGTACGCCGCGGCTTTTTTTAATATGTCCCGTTCGTCTGTAACCCGCTTCAACTCTTTCTGAAGGCGGCGGATCTCGGCCTGAGCATCTAACTGTTCTTTATTAGTGGAAGAATCCGGACCGTACTTCTTTATCCAGGCGTAAAGACTGTGAGTGGTGATACCAAGACGTGTTGCAACACTGGAAACAGAATGACCACGATCAACAACCTGTCTGACTGCTTCAATTTTAAACTCTTCAGGATAACGCTTATCGCTCATGGGCACCTCTCTTTAAGTCATCTTAAATGACTCTGAGGTATCTGTTAAACCTGTGGCGATTAAGAAGTATTCTACAACCGGGCCCGACGCCATAGCCATCTTGATGGCGTTAGTCCTGAGGAGAGGACATGTCCACGGCCATGAAGTCAGTCCACTTAACACCACCTGTATATCTAAAACGATCTAATGTTGTTAACGATCAAAAAAATTGCCAGTATCCCTAAAAAAGTTGGTAAACCTGCCGATGAACTGACAACCTATGTCAGCATTTCACATATAATCCATGTCAGGAAAACAGAAAAGTAGGTGCTTATGGCCGATTCAGCAAGGAGTTGCTCAGCGGGACGTTTAGTCGATATTCTGATAGAACTACAAACTTGTGGCGCTGTGAATCGCTATCAGTTGATGAGGAAATTTAATATTACTGAACGAACGGTCTATCGTGATCTTAATATGCTTTCCTCATTTATAGAGGGGTGTGGTGGTGGAGAGTATCGATTGATACCTATTCGAGCTCAGAATAATCGCTACGATGCTCTTCATTACCCACTGGCTAAGTTGCTGGACGCCGACGCGGTTTTTCCTGACAGAGATGAGGATTTTTGGCTTAGCTTAGAGAAAAGAGTTGCAGAACAGCATGTTAGAGTTCATTTTGGTCGCCCTGAACATTCAGTCAGAAATGATTTGCGAAAGTATTTTAACTTATTAGAAAAAGCGATTCAGAAAAACAGCATCTGTCATATTGTATATAAAGACAAAACGCGCACCGTTCATCCTTATAAATTAGTTAACCAGAAAAATATTTGGTATCTGCTGGCGACTGAGGACGGAAAACTAAAGTCTTTTTCGTTAAGTAAAATTCGGTGGTTGGATATCCGGAAAGAGCATTTTGCTGTAGATACACCCACACTGTCATTAATTGATGAGCATCACGATCCTTGGGTGAGTGAAGAGACGTTTGAGGTGCGGGTGCGTATTAAACACAGTATTGCTGGCTACTTCGCAAGACGAGACTTACTGCCTCAGCAAGAATTGGTTCGCGAAGAGAATGATGGCGTGACTTTGCTTTGCAAGGCAGCACATCAGAATCAAATTATTCCACTAATTCTATTCTGGTTACCGAATATAGAAATTCTGGAACCAGAATGGTTGAAAAAAACGGTCATCAACTTACTGCATAACTACATCACTGTCGATCGCGACTCCGTTCCTGTTCAGGAATGTGATGCGTAGCGGGTAACAACGACTTATTGCAAAGGAGATTATTATCTATGGCATTACCATTCATTATTCTGGGCGTCGCGGCAGCGGCAACGGCGTTTGGCGGTAAAAAAGCTTATGATGGCTACCAGAAAAAATCGGAAGCTGATGATGTATTAGATCGCGCGCAGCGTCGCTTTGATAAGCATAAAGAGAGCTTTGATCTGGTAAATGAAATAACGTCGAAAAAACTGGCCGAACTGGGTGAAAAAGAGCTGGAAATCGGTAGAGATTTCAATGAGTTTAAAACGATTGCCGACGATCTGCTGGCGCGTATGGCGAAAGATGGGCATAAAGATCTTCGGCTGAAGGTACCACAGCATAACATCAATAAAATTCAGAACTTGGCGATTTCCGCCACGGAATACCTGACGACGGTCGTCGGTGCCGGGGTTTCTGGTGCTGCCGCTGGTTTTGCCGTGTACAGCGGCGTGATGGCGTTTGCCGCAGCTTCTACCGGTACGCCGATCGCCGCCCTGTCTGGTGCGGCGGCGTATAACGCCACAATGGCGGCGATTGGTGGTGGTTCCCTGGCCGCAGGTGGTTGGGGGATGGCGGGCGGCGCGATGGTGCTTGGCGGTGCAGTGGTGGCTCCGCTGATTGCTATTGCGGGCTGGGCTTACGATAGCCATGCCGAAAAGGCGCTTAACAATGCTTATCAAAGCTCCCGCGAAGTGACCGCGGCGGTGGAAAAAATGAATGCGGCTGAAGCGCAGCTGACGAAGGTGCAGCAGTATGTAAATAGAATTTATGAATCAATCACCCGTATGCATAGCGTCTTTATTCAGCACTACTTTGAGCCGCTGAAAGCGATGCATGCCATCATTGTTGAACGTCATGAGAAGAATATCACTACCGAGATTAGTGAGTCGGAAGAGATTATGGCGATTATCGACCATGGTTATGAATTAGCCGCCATAATGACCGACGTGATCACCACGCCGTTGTTCAAGCCGGTGACGCAGGAAAACGGTGAAGCCGTTATCGAAGATGGCGTGATCCAACTGCAGACCGACAGCAACGGTATGAACCTGCTGAACAAAGAGATTCTGGACGAAAAACTGGCGGCTTCTGATTCTGAGTTTGACGCATTTTCTTCTCGTATTTAATCGACTCGCCGGGCGAATCTGCCCGGTATTGCTATGGGCGAGCACAATGAACACAGCCAGGTTTGACTGGGGTGAAGAGTTACATCAGACGGTAGTCAAGAGTCTGACTACCTCTTTTGGGTTGGATTTTCTCTTGCTGGAGGATAAACACGGCGGCGATGTGAATACCATTCATAACGCTCGCGAGGGAGTGTATGCCTCCGATGCCGAGCGTCAACGGTACGGGCAACGCGAAGGGTATGATTCTCATCATTACCATAGCCACGAAAACTACATTGCCACCAACCGGGCGGGAAAAAAGGCGCACGAGGCCGGTACGTTGACCGATACCTACACTGGTGAGAAATTTGCGGCTAATGATAAAAAGAATCTCGACCATATTATTGCCGCCCATGAAATTCACAACGATCCAGGGCGTATCCTTGCCGAATGCGATGGTGCCGACCTGGCTAATGATTCATCAAATCTGACCTTTACGAATGAGTCGCTGAATAAGGCGAAGAAGGCGAAAACGATGGATGCCTTCGTGCAAACGCTACAAGAACAGCATGCTGTGACCACGCAGGAAATTGCCCGTTTACGCAGCCAGCCAACGCTTTCCGAGCAAGAGCAAAAACAACTGAATAAGCTGGAAAATAAAGCAGCCGCCGATTTTGAACGGATGAAAGAGGCTGACAAAAAGGCGCGGGAAAAATACAACAGTACGATCAATCAGGAATATTACACCAGCAGCAAGTTTGCGAAGAATGTCGCCACTGCCACAATGAACAATGCATTTCGCATGGGAACGCGGCAGATGTTGGGGCTGGTTCTGGCAGAGACCTGGTTTGAGTTCCGCGAGCGCATTCCCGTGATGTTCGAGAAGCATCGTCGTTCATTCGATGCCGGAGACTTCCTGCAAGATGCGGCGGAGGCATTACGCGCAGTCTGGCAGCGAGTGCAGGGTAAATTCAGCACTTTCCTGACGTCCTTTAAAGACGGTGCCATCGGTGGCGTGCTCTCCAGCGTTACGACGACGCTCTTCAATATCTTTTTTACGACTAAGAAGATGATGGTGCGCCTGATTCGTGAGATGTGGAACAATTTGGTACAGGCCTTTAAAGTTATGGTCTTTAACCCTGAGGGATTAGCGCCGGGGCAGCTAGCTAAAGCGGTGAGCAAGCTGGTGGCTGCGGGTGTGGCCGTGGCTGCTGGTGTGGTGGTTAACGAAGCTTTAGCCAAGATGCTCGTCTTTCCTTTTGGTCCGGAACTGGCGGCTTTCTGCGGCGCGCTGGCGACCGGTCTTCTGACGATGGTGATGAACTACTTCCTTGAACACAGCGCATTGATGAAAAAGGTCTGGGCGTTTCTGGATACGTTTAAAGATAAGTATCAGAAAGCACTAGAGTATTATCAGCAGGTGAATGCTGAACTCGATAGCTATCTACTGGAGCTTTCGGCGTTAGAGTTTGTTATTGATACGTCTGCGTTATCGCGTTTCTCGCTGCATCTTAACGCGGTGAATAGTGAAATTGAGCGCGGTTTGTTGCTGCGTGCGGAGGTTGAGCGCCGTAATATTGCGCTACCGTTTGAAGCAGGGAGTACCCGCTCTGTGCGTAGCTGGTTAAGTAAGCTATGACGCTAACGCCCGCGTTTCCCTGTAACCAGTGCGGCGCTTGTTGTCGCCACGTCAATCGCGCCAGTGAAACGCAATTTCTCGATCGTGGTGACGGCATTTGTCGTCACTATCAGATGGAGACAAAGCTGTGCGCGATTTATGAAACACGTCCGCTTATTTGCCAGGTAGAAAAACAGTATCAGCTTAACTACCAACAGCAATATAGCTGGCAGGAATTCATTACTCTTAATCGTGAAGCTTGTTTAATTCTAGAAAAACTTGAGCAGTAGGATGGACTGATCCCATGACCGTAGTCACGACTAGGCCAGTTTGAAGGCCTTTGGACTGATGCTGCCGTTGTTTTAACCACTTGAACCCGAATCAAAGAGCAGAATCTAAAGTAAATCACTTCGGAGACAAAAAACACCAAATAATAGCCATCTAGATTTATAGATGGCTAACGCATTTTTGTATTTACCCCGCAACACGCCTATTCACTACAGCTTCTCTCATCCTTAGCTCATCAATAAAATCCCCATACCACTGCATCATTTCCCTTCTTCCTTCCAGATATTGCACATGGTTGTAAGTACCACGGATCGCATTCTTATCGACGTGTGAAAGTTGCGTTTCAACCCACGCCGAGTTAAATCCCTGCTCATGCAAAATGGTACTCATGGTGTGACGGAAGCCATGTCCAGTTAGCCTACCTTTATAACCCAGTAGCTCTATTACCTGATTCACACTTTCCTTTGAGATTGGTTTAGTTCGATCATTACGCCCGATAAACACTAATGGATACTGCCCGGTAATCGGTTTAAGCGATTCAAATAGGGCCACTACCTGGTTCGATATTGGAACAATATGGGGTCGCTTCATTTTCATCACCTCGGCAGGTATTTCCCAGGGTCGTTTTTCAAAATCAATATCTTCCCATCGGGAAAAACGTAGCTCCTGAGTTCGTACGCCCGTCAGCATGATGATCTGTGTTGCTGTTTTTGTGATGACACTGCCGGTATAGCCAGAGAGGTCTTTGAGGAAATGCGGGAGCTCCTCTGCAGAGAGGAAAGGAAAATGCGTTTTCTTTGGTGTTGCCAGGGCAGTTGCAAGATCCGGTGCTGGGTTATATTCGGCCCTGCCTGTGACTATTGCATAGCGAAACACTTCACCACAGCGTTGACGAACCTTGCGCATTTTCTCTAACGCCCCGCGCTTTTCCATGCGACGGAGTGCTTCCAGTAATTCCATTGGTTTGATTTCAGCAATAGGGCGCTTATCAATGTAGGGAAAAATATCTTTCTCAAAGGTATCAATGATTTCATCGCGGTAGCGTAATGACCAGCGATCGGCTTTTGAGTGATGTCACTCACGAGCTATAGCTTCGAAGGTGTTCTCAATATTGAGCTTTTGGGCTATTTTCTCCGCTTTTTTTACTTCTGCTGGATCACTTCCTGCAGCTAATGTCTTTTTAGCCGCTTCTCTTCTGTCACGAGCCTCTGCAAGTGATACTTCAGGATAAACACCAAATGCTAAGCGCTTCTCTTTACCGCCGTAGCGATATTTTAGTCTCCAGTAGCGAGAGCCGCTGGTTGCTATCTCAAGATAAAGTCCACCACCGTCTGAGAGCTTGTATGGCTTATCTTTAGGTTTTGCGGTCTCTCCTTGTCGGGCTGTCAGTTTCATTGGGGGCACCTAGAAATAGGGGCATCTTCTATGCCCCAGAACACGCTTGATTCTGATAGACATGAGTTGACCTAAGGAGAGCATAGATGCTTTCAGTTGCAGGTATTATAAGGGATTAATTGACTTAGGGAGAATTTAGAAGAGGCAAATTGGCGGAAGATCACAGGAGTCGAACCTGTCCGGGACCGCTGGCGGCCCCAACCGGATTTGAAATCCGGCCGCCTCACCGGAGACGACGATCTTCCTTTGAAGATGCCGCGCAGTATAGCGGCAATTGGCGGCAAAATCTTGATCGCAGCGGGGCGTTATTGCACCTTCTCGCCGTGATGCTGCCGATACTCCTTTGGCGTGGTGGCGTAACTTTTCTTAAACACCGAATAGAAGTACTGCAGGGAAGGATAGCCGCACATCTGCGAAATTTCATTAATATTCAATGAAGAGCAGGCCAGCAGTTCACGCGCTTTCTCCAGCTTCTCGCGGTGAATCATGGCGTGAATGGTGTCG
The DNA here is from genome assembly GCF_004916815.1 of Pantoea sp. R102. Taxonomy (NCBI): domain Bacteria; kingdom Pseudomonadati; phylum Pseudomonadota; class Gammaproteobacteria; order Enterobacterales; family Erwiniaceae; genus Pantoea; species Pantoea sp. R102. The sequence continues at coordinate 50,388 of NZ_SDFT01000046.1, read as the reverse complement.
CCGGTCTCATCGCGAAAACGTTTTTCCAGATTGGAGCGCGACATGCCAATCGCATCCAGCACCTGTTCGACCTTGATGCCTTTACAGGCGTTAAAGCGGATGTAATGCATCGCCTGAATCACCGCCGGATCGCGCAGCGAGCGAAAATCGGTAGAACGGCGGGCAATGACTTTCACCGGCGGCACCAGAATGCGTTGCAGCGGCAGCGTTTGCCGATCGAGCAGACGATGCAGCAGCTTGGCGGCCTGATAACCCATCTGGCGCGTGCCCTGGGCTACCGAAGAGAGCGCCACGCGGGACAGATAGCGCGTCAGCTCTTCGTTATCGATGCCGATTACGCTGAGCTTTTCCGGCACCGGAATTTTCAGGTGTTCACAGGCCTGCAGCAAATGGCGCGCACGCGCGTCGGTCACCGCGATAATGCCGGTCTGCGGCGGCAGCGTTTGCAGCCAGTCGGCGAGGCGGTTTTGCGCGTGCTGCCAGTTTTCCGGCGCGGTTTCCATCCCCTGATACACCACGCCCTGATAGCGCTCGCGCATCACCAGCTGGCGAAACGCCTGCTCGCGCTCCTGCGCCCAGCGTTTGCCACTGGCGGCGGGCAGGCCGTAAAACGCAAAGCGGTGAATGCCTTTCTCTTTCAGATGCAGAAAGGCACTCTCCACCAGCGCAGCGTTGTCGGTGGCGATGTAGTGCACCGGCGGATAATCCTGCTGCCGGTGATAAGAGCCACCAACACCGACAATCGGCACCGGCACATTGCTGAGCAGGCTCTCGATCGAGCTGTCGTCGTAATCCGCAATGACACCGTCGCCCAGCCATTCGCGGATGTTGTCGATGCGGCAGCGGAAATCCTCTTCAATGAAGATATCCCAGTCGGTTTGCGAAGCCTGCAGATACTCGCCGACCCCTTCCACTACCTGGCGGTCATACACCTTGTTGGCGTTAAACAGCAGCGTAATACGGTAACGTTTTTCGTGCATCGTGGCGCGCTCCCTTAAACCTGTTGCGCATTGCATAGCACGGCGGAAAAGGCAGCAGAAATTGTTTGCGCCACATTGTGATCGCCCACGCGATTACACCCGGCGGCGCGTGGCCGTATCCATCCACACCGCCAGCAGTAAAATCGCCCCTTTGACGATGTACTGCCAGAAGGTCGGCACGTCCATCATGCTCATGCCGTTATCCAGAGACGCCATGATGAAGGCGCCCATCACCGCGCCGGCCACCGAACCGACGCCGCCCGCCAGGCTGGTGCCGCCAATCACGCAGGCAGCGATGGCGTCCAGTTCGGCAATATTGCCCGCAGAGGGCGAGCCAGCACCAAGACGTGAGCTAAGGATCAGGCCGGCGATAGCCACCATGACGCCGTTGATGGCGAACACCGCCAGCTTGGTGCGCGCCACGTTGATGCCCGACAGGCGCGCTGCATCAATGTTGCCGCCGATGGCGTAAATCCGTCGTCCGAAGGCGGTGCGCGTGGCCATAAACATGCCGCCGAGCAGCAGCAGTGCCAGCAGCAGGACCGGTGTCGGCACGCCGCGGTAATCGTTCAGTAACCAAATGGCACCCAGCACCAGAACAGCGGTAATCGCCTGGCGTGCCACCGTGCCGCTGGCGGCTGGTTGTGATAACCCCAGCTGCTGGCGACGCAGCCGCAGCCGCCATTGCCAGAGAATAAACAGCGCCAGACCGGCGAAGCCGAAGCCAAAGCCAACACCGCCCGGCAAATAGCTTTGCCCGATCTGCGACATCGCCGGCGTTGTTGGCGCTACGGTGGTGCCATCGGTAATACCAACCAGAATGCCGCGAAACGCCAGCATGCCCGCCAGCGTGACGATGAACGAGGGCACTTTACGGTACGCGACCCACCAGCCATTCCAGGTGCCCAGCAACAGGCCAAGCACCAGCGTTACCACGATGGTCAGCGGCAGCGGCCAGCCGAGCCAGACGTCAAAGATGGCCGCGGCACCGCCCAGCAGGCCCATCATCGAACCGACGGAAAGGTCGATCTCCGCCGAGATAATGACAAACACCATGCCCACCGCGAGGATGCCGGTGATGGCGGTCTGGCGCAGCAGGTTAGAGACGTTGCGTGGGCTAAGCCAGGCACCGTCGGTGGTCCAGGTGAAGAACAGAGCGATAAGCACAATCGCTCCCAGCATCACCAGCACCTGCAGATTGAAGCGCGGAAACTTGCCCGGCGCTGGCTTGCCCGGGGTACCGGACAGGCTCTGGCTACTTTCAGTTTTAAGCATAATGTTCGCTCCGCAGGGCAGCTTCCATGACCTGCTCCTGAGTCAGGTTGTCGTTAATCAAATCGGCTTTGATTTGCCCTTCATGCATCACCAATACGCGGTCGCTCAGCCCCAGCACTTCGGGCAGTTCAGAGGAGATAACGATTACCGCGATGCCCTGCTGCACCAGCGCGTTAATCAGCAGATAGATCTCCTGGCGAGCGCCGACGTCGATGCCGCGCGTCGGTTCATCAAGAATCAAAATGCGCGGATTGAGCAGCAGGCATTTGGCGAGGATCGCCTTTTGCTGATTGCCACCGCTGAGACGGCCAATCGCCAGTTCGGGTGAGGAGGTTTTGACACGCAGACGGCGGATAGCATCGTTAATCGCCTGCTGCTCCTGCGCTTCATCCAGCGTGGAGAAGCGATGGCTGTATTGATCCAGCGCAGCCAGCGTGATGTTTTTCCCTACGCCCATCAGTGGCACGATGCCATCTTTTTTCCGGTCCTCCGGCACCATGGCGATGCCGTGCGCAATCGCGGCCCGGCAATCGTCGATCTTCACCTGCTGGCCATCAATCCAGATTTCGCCCTGCCAGCGACCGGGCCAGACACCAAACAGGCACTGGACCGTTTCGGTGCGTCCTGCACCCACCAGCCCGGCAATACCGAGAATTTCGCCGCGCTTCAGGCTGAACGACACATTATTGACGCGGCGCACGTGGCGGTTGACCGGATGCCAGGCGGTGAGGTTTTCCACTTTCAGTACCGTTTCGCCGATCTCGTGCGGCTGGTGCGGATAGAGTGCGGTGAGCTCGCGACCCACCATCATCGTGATGATGTCATCTTCACTCAGCCCGGCCGCTGGCCGTGTGGCGATATGCTGACCATCGCGGATCACACAGATGGTATCCGAAATCGCTTTGACCTCATTAAGCTTGTGGGAGATGTAGATGCAGGCAATACCGTGCTCGCGCAGGTTAGTGATAATCCCAAGCAGCACCTCGGTTTCCTGTTCGGTGAGCGACGAGGTCGGCTCATCGAGAATTAGCAATCGCACCTGCTTATTCAGCGCCCGCGCGATCTCTACCAGCTGCTGCTGCCCGAGGCCGAGCTCGCCAACTTTGGTGGCAGGCGAAACGTTAAGTTTGACCCGCTCCAGCAGCTGCTGGCAGCGCAGCGTCATGGTTTCATCATCGACCATACCGAAGCGACCGAGCTCGGCACCGAGGAAAATGTTCTCCATGACCGTAAGCTGCCGCACCAGCGCCAGCTCCTGATGAATAATCACAATGCCTTTGCGCTCGGTGTCGCGGATGGTTTGCGCCTCGATGCGATCGCCGGCAAAGCGAATTTCGCCGTCAAATTCGCCGTGCGGGTAAAGCCCGCACAGCACTTTCATCAGCGTCGATTTGCCCGAGCCGTTCTCACCGCACAGCGACATGACTTCACCGGCTTCGAGCCGCAGGCTGACGGCGTCCAGCGCTTTCACCGCGCCGAAACGCTTGGTGATGTTGTTCATTTCCAGCAGCATCGATCTGCTCCTTCGCGTTTCAGGCGCTTAGAGTTCGCTCTGTTTATGGAAGCCGTCTTTCACCACGGTGCTTTCGATGTTGTCTTTGTTGACCGGAATCGGCTTCAGCAGGCGCGACGGCACCTCTTTCAGGCCATTATTCAGCTTGCTGTTGCTGGCGGGCGTTTTGCCATCGCCCAGTTCCACCGCAATTTTTGCCGCTTCGGTGGCAAGTTCGGTGATGGGTTTGTACACCGTCATGGTTTGCGTGCCGTTCATGATGCGTTTGATGGCGGCGAGATCGGCATCCTGACCGGAAATGGCGACTTTGCCCGCCAGTCCCTGCGCGCTCAGCGCCTGAATGGCCCCACCGGCGGTGGCATCGTTGGAGGCAACAACGGCATCAATGTGGTTGCTGTTAGCGGTCAGCGCGTTTTCCATGATTTTCAGCGCATTCTCTGGCAGCCAGGCATCAACCCACTGATCGCCCACCACTTTGATGCTGCCGTTATCGATGTAGGGTTTTAACACTTTCATCTGGCCGGCACGGAACAGACGCGCGTTATTATCCACCGGCGATCCGCCCATCAAAAAGTAGTTCCCTTTAGGTACCTGTTTAACCAGACTTTCGGCCTGCAGTTCACCGACTTTTTCATTATCAAACGAGATATAAAAATCGATGTCGGCATTATTAATCATGCGGTCATAAGCGAGGACTTTAATGCCTTCGCGTTTCGCTTCGGCCACCACATTACTCAATACCTGACCGTTATAAGGAATGATGACCAGCACATCGACACCGCGGTTGATCATATTTTCAATCTGTGAGATTTGCGTCTCTTCATTGCCGTTGGCCGACTGGACAAATACTTTGGCCCCAGACTTTTCCGCCTGGCTGACAAAAATGTCCCGGTCTTTCTGCCAGCGTTCCAGACGTAAATCATCGATCGCCATACCGATTTTCACTTCTTTCGCCAGCCCGGCGTGGCTGAACAGGGCCAGTGCAGCGCTGAGGGCTAACAGCGTGTGTCTCATTTTCATCATGGTCATCCTGTAGGTTGAGGCTATTGTCGTTGTAAGGCTATGAACCAGGGCGGATGAATTGTTGCCCTGCGACGTGAACAACATCAATTACTGATTTTTATCCTGCTATTACGTTTTTTTGTTTATTTGTGATTCTTTGAGCGCGATCGAAATTTTACGCGGCCATCTGTTAAATCCTGCAGCGGCGCTGCGCGCCGGCACGCGATGTAATTAAATACATGGATTTGCGAGCTGCCGCACAAATAATAATTATCTTAAGTTCAGTGTGAAATATCGTAATTGAGCTGAACGCTTACGCCTCCGCAAAATAACGCTTCACTGCTGACCATTCGGGTCTGATGCTAAGGAGCACAACATGCACGCTTATTTCGACCAGCTTGAGCGCGTTGGTTATGAAGGGGCCAATACCACTAACGCACTGGCGTTTCGCCATTACAATCCGCAGGAAGTGATTCTGGGTAAAACCATGGCGGAACACCTGCGTTTTGCCGCCTGTTACTGGCACACGTTCTGCTGGAACGGGGCGGATATGTTCGGCGTGGGTGCCTTTGATCGCCCGTGGCAGAAAAATGGCGATGCGCTGCAGCTGGCGAAGCTCAAAGCGGATGTCGCGTTCGAGTTCTTTTACAAACTCAACGTGCCTTATTACTGCTTCCATGATGTCGATGTGTCACCGGAAGGTGATTCGCTGCGCAGCTACCAGGAAAACCTGGCGGTAATGACCGATAAACTGCTGGAAAAACAGCAGGAAACCGGCGTCAGATTGCTGTGGGGCACCGCGAACTGCTTTACGCATCCCCGCTATGCGGCCGGCGCGGCGACCAGCCCGGATCCGGAAATTTTCGCCTGGGCAGCCAGCCAGGTGTGCAGCGCGATGCAGGCGACGCAGACGCTGGGCGGTGAAAACTATGTGCTGTGGGGCGGACGCGAAGGATACGAGACGCTGCTGAATACCGATTTGCGGCAGGAGCGCGAGCAGATCGGGCGCTTCATGCAGATGGTGGTGGAGCACAAGCATAAAATTGGTTTCCAGGGGATGCTGCTGATTGAGCCGAAGCCGCAGGAACCGACTAAACACCAGTACGACTTTGATGTCGCGACGGTCTATGGTTTCCTCCGGCAATTTGGCCTGGAAAAAGAGATCAAAGTAAATGTGGAAGCCAATCATGCCACGCTGGCGGGTCACTCTTTCCATCATGAAATTGCGACGGCGATTGCGCTGGGCATCTTCGGTTCGGTCGATGCCAACCGCGGTGACAGCCAGTGCGGCTGGGATACTGACCAGTTCCCGAACAGCGTCGAAGAAAACGCGCTGGTGATGTACGAAATCCTTAAAGCGGGCGGGTTCACCACCGGCGGCTTAAACTTTGATGCCAAAGTACGGCGCCAGAGCACCGACAAATACGATCTGTTTTATGGCCACATCGGCGCGATGGATACCATGGCGCTGGCACTGAAAGTGGCGGCACGTATGGTGAGCGATGGCGAGCTGGATAAGCGCGTGGCGCAGCGCTATAGCGGCTGGAATGGTGAGTTCGGCCAGCAAATTCTGAAAGGCGAGTTTTCTCTTGCCTCGCTGGCGGCGCATGCTCAGCAGCAGCAACTCAATCCGCAGCATCGCAGCGGACGCCAGGAGCAGCTGGAAAATCTGGTGAATCACTATCTGTATAATTTCTAATCCATCGGGAGCGAAGCATGGTTATCGGGATCGATTTAGGTACCTCCGGCGTCAAAGTGGCGCTGCTGGATGCGCACGGCCAGGTTCAGGCAACGGCCAGCGCGCCGCTGCAGGTGACGCGTCCGCAGCCGCTATGGAGCGAACAGGATCCCGAAAGCTGGTGGCAGGCCACCGATAGTGCCATGCAGGCGCTGGCGCAGCAGCACGATTTACGCCACGTCAGCGCCATCGGCTTTAGCGGCCAGATGCACGGCGCGACGCTGCTGGACGCCGCGCATCAGGTGCTGCGTCCGGCGATATTGTGGAACGACGGGCGCAGCAGCGCGCAGTGTCACGAGCTGGAGCAGCGCGTGCCGACGTCGCGTCAGATTACCGGCAACCTGATGATGCCGGGTTTTACCGCGCCCAAATTGTTGTGGGTGCAGCAACATGAACCGGCGATATTTGCGCAGGTAGCAAAAGTGCTGCTGCCGAAAGATTATCTGCGCTGGCGGATGAGCGGCGATTTCGCCACCGATATGTCAGATGCGGCGGGAACGATGTGGCTGGATGTGGCACAGCGCGACTGGAGCGATGTAATGCTGGCGGCGTGCGGGCTGAACCGCAGCCACATGCCGCAGCTGTTTGAAGGCAACCAGATTACCGGCACGCTGCTGCCGGAAATTGCGGCGCGCTGGGGAATGGAGCCGGTGCCGCTGGTGGCCGGCGGCGGCGACAATGCGGCTGGTGCTGTCGGCGTTGGCATGGTTGAGCCAGGGCAGGGCATGCTGTCGCTCGGCACCTCCGGCGTCTATTTTCTGGTGAGCGAAGGCTATCTCAGCAATCCGCAACGCGCCGTGCACAGTTTCTGTCATGCGCTGCCGCAGCGCTGGCATCTGATGTCGGTGATGCTGAGTGCCGCCGCCTGTCTGGACTGGGCCGCTGTGCTGACCGGCTGTGATGATGTGCCGCACCTGCTGGCCGAAGCTGAACGCGCCAGCGCGCAGGCCACGCCGGTATGGTTTTTGCCTTATCTTTCCGGCGAGCGCACGCCGCACAATAATCCGCAGGCACAGGGAGCTTTCTTTGGCCTGACGCACCAGCACGGCCGGCCGGAACTGGCGCGCGCGGTGCTGGAAGGCGTGGGCTTTGCGCTGGCGGAAGGCATGGATGCGGTGCATGAGTGTGGCGTACTGCCCAACGCGGTGATGCTGATTGGCGGCGGTGCGCGCAGCGCGTACTGGCGGCAGATGCTGGCGGACATCAGCGGACTGACGCTGGATTATTGTCACGGCGGCGAGGTGGGACCGGCACTCGGTGCCGCGTGCCTGGCGCAGCTGGCGATGGACCCGGCCAGCGAATGGCCGGCACCGGCGTTAGTGCAGCGCCATCAGCCGGACGCCGCGCAGCATCAGGCTTATCAGCCGCGCCGTGCGCGCTTTGCGCAGCTATACCAGCAGCTGTTACCACTGATGTCCTGATTTGGCTGACGCATGGCCGGATGAGGTCGCAAGGCGTGAACAGAGTCGGGTATGATGGGAAGAATTGATGAAGATACGTGGCCGGATTTGGCTGCGCATCTTCGCCCATCGTTACCCTTCATCGCCTGAGGAACCCACCATGCCGCAGCCCGTCTATTTTCTTGTCCTGCCGGGCGTCATGGCGCTCGACCTCACCGGGCCGGCAGAGACGCTGCAGCTGGCGGGCGGACATTTTGCGCTGCACTACATCGGCCCGCAGGCGAGCGTCACCTGCTCGACCGGCATGACCATTGCTGATATTGCACCGCTGCCCGCCACGCTACCCGATAACAGTCTGTTGATTGTGCCCGGCGTGTTCGATTCCCGCATCTGGTTCGATACCGGGGCAGCCGGGCAGGCGCGTGACTGGCTGCGCCAGCAACACGGCGCGATTCATACGCGGCGCATTACCCTCGTGTGTATTTGCTCCGGCGCGCTGCTCTCTGCGCAGGCTGGCCTGCTGGATGGCGTACAGTGCACCACGCACCATGATGTGTTGCCGCGCCTGAAAGCTGCCGCGCCGTCTGCGCTGGTGAAAGACAACCGCGTGTTTGTGGAAGATGCCGGCATCTGGACCAGCGCGGGGATTACTGCGGGTATCGATCTGGCGCTGCACCTGATCAACCGTTTGTGCGGCGCGCGGCAGGCGCTAACGGTGGCGCGGGAGATGGTGGTGTGGTTCCGCCGCTCGGGTGACGATCCGCAACTGTCGCCGTGGCTGCGTTATCGTAATCATCTGCATCCGGCGATTCATCGCGCGCAGGACGCGATGATTGCGCATCCGGAACATGACTGGTCGCTGGGCGCGCTGGCCGAACGTGCCCACGTCAGCGAGCGCCATCTGACGCGCCTGTTTCGCCAGCATCTGGGTATCAGCGTGCGGGAATATCACGAGCAGCTGCGGCTGGTAATTGCGCGCCAGCGCCAGCAGCAGGGGGAGGCGGCGGAGAAAGCGGCGCTGGCCGCCGGCTTCTCCTCGGCGCGCCAGCTGCGCCGCGCCCGGCAGCGCTGGGACGATCAGCTCACCAGGTGATGCTTGTCCACGCGTTTTAGCAACATCGCCAGCAGCAGACTGCCCAGCAGGGTTACGCCAAAGACCCACGGCAGATCGAGCCACGGCCGTGACATATCGTCGTAATGATGGGTACGCAGATAGTGAATGAACAGCGCATGGAAACCATAAATCGGCAGCGAATAGCGTGAAATGGTTGCCAGCAGCGGCAGCGGCCGGTGGTTCAGCACATTTTTAAACAGCACCAGCAGGCTTATCGCCGCGATAAACACCAGTGGGCCACAGTAAAGATACCAGGTGTCATTAAACGCGCCGTTAATCTTCAGCATCTGTCTGGTGCCAAGCGCGATACCGATGACGCAGGCGATAAAACTCAGCCCGGCCAGCCAGCTGATGCCGCGCCTGTCGGTATCCATCACGCCAATCGCCCGCCCAAGCAGCGCGTACAGCAGGTAGTAAATCGAGTCGCCGCTGACATACAGATTGACCGGCAGCCAGTGGAACGGCCCCAGCGACTGGCTGACGGTGTTCGGATTGGCGATCACCGCAAGGACCAGCACCAGCAGCGCCACATAGCGCGGCGGCACGTTTTTCACCTGAATCAGCGGAGACAGCAGGTAGATGCCGATAATGGCGAAGAAGAACCACAGATGGTAGAACACCGGCTTCTGCAACAGCTTCAGCAGCGATCGGCCTTCGCTGATCGGCGTCAGCCAGGTGATGTAGGCCAGCGCGACGGCGCTGTAGAACAGCAGGCACAGCACAATGCGCAGCAGATGGCGGCCCTGCGCGCTGCGTTCGCCAAAGAACAGATAACCGGAAATCATGAAGAACAGCGGCACGCAGACGCGCGAAGCCGAGTTAAGCAGATTGGCGACGTCCCAGCTGGGTCCGGTGACTGCCATCGGTCCGGTGATGTACCAGGTGGTGGTGTGAATGACGATCACCATCAGACAGGCGACCGCGCGTAAGTTATCAATCCAGCAGATTTTTTGCGACATGGCTTCCTCGTGCGTACTCCGTGCGAAGAAGGGTAGCCAGTGCACAGCGGGCCAACAACCCCCGCAGCCTGGATTTCGGAGCTCTCTGTTAACCGCCGCACAACCGCAGCCGCCTGCGCCAGGATTTCCGGCTGCACAATGCGCGGTCAAAGGGTATACTGTCGCACTCTTTTTAAATCCACCCGTATCGCGTGCGAATTCAACATGCAAAAGTTTGATACCAAGACCTTTCAGGGCCTGATCCTGACCTTGCAGGATTACTGGGCGCGTCAGGGCTGCACCATCGTCCAACCGCTGGACATGGAAGTGGGCGCTGGCACTTCTCACCCTATGACTTGCCTGCGTGCTCTCGGGCCAGAGCCGATGGCGAGCGCCTACGTACAGCCATCGCGCCGTCCCACCGATGGCCGCTACGGTGAAAACCCGAACCGTTTACAGCACTACTACCAGTTCCAGGTGGTGATTAAGCCGAACCCGGACAACCTTCAGGAGCTGTACCTCGGATCGCTGAAAGAGCTCGGTATCGACCCTGGCGTGCATGACATTCGCTTCGTCGAAGATAACTGGGAAAACCCAACGCTGGGCGCCTGGGGACTCGGCTGGGAAGTGTGGCTGAACGGCATGGAAGTCACGCAGTTCACCTACTTCCAGCAGGTCGGCGGCCTGGAGTGTAAGCCGGTGACCGGCGAGATCACCTACGGTCTGGAGCGTCTGGCGATGTACATTCAGGGCGTGGACAGCGTGTACGATCTCACCTGGAGCGACGGCGCGTTCGGCAAAACCACCTACGGTGACGTGTTCCACCAGAACGAAGTGGAGCAGTCGACGTACAACTTTGAGTACGCCGACGTCGATTTCCTGTTCAGCTGCTTCGAGCAGTATGAAAAAGAGGCACAGCAGCTGCTGGCGCTGGAAAAACCGCTGCCGCTGCCGGCTTATGAGCGCATTCTCAAAGCCGCGCACAGCTTCAACCTGCTTGATGCGCGCAAGGCGATCTCGGTCACCGAGCGCCAGCGCTATATCCTGCGTATCCGCACCCTGACGAAAGCCGTGGCGGAAGCCTATTATGCCTCCCGTGAGGCGCTCGGCTTCCCTATGTGCAACCGTAATAAGTAAGAGGCAGCCATGACCGATAAAACTTTCCTGGTGGAAATTGGCACCGAAGAGTTGCCTCCGAAAGCCCTGCGCAGCCTGGCAGAAGCCTTTGCTGCGCACTTTACCGCTGAGCTCGATAGCGCCGGTCTGGCGCATGGCGACGTCAGCTGGTTTGCGGCACCGCGTCGTCTGGCGCTGAAGGTGGCACAGCTGGCGGCAGCGCAGCCCGATCGCGAAGTAGAAAAGCGCGGCCCGGCCGTCGCTGCGGCGTTTGATGCCGAAGGCAAGCCGACTAAAGCGGCAGAAGGCTGGGCACGTGGCAACGGCATTACCGTAGAGCAGGCTGAGCGTCTCAGCACTGACAAAGGCGAGTGGCTGGTGCATCGTGCTGCAGTAAAAGGCGAAAGCGCGCAGGCGCTGCTGCCGGCGATGGTCGCGACCGCGCTGAGCAAGCTGCCGATTCCAAAACTGATGCGCTGGGGTGCCAGCGACGTGCAGTTCGTGCGTCCGGTGCACACCGTGACGCTGCTGCTGGGTGATGAGCTGATTCCGGCCACCATCCTCGGCATTCAGTCCGATCGCGTCATTCGCGGCCACCGCTTCATGGGCGAGCCGGAATTGACGCTGGACAACGCCGATCAATATCCGCAGCTGCTACAGGAGCGCGGTAAAGTGATCGCCGATTACGCCACGCGTAAAGCCAAAATCAAAGCCGATGCCGAAGCCGCCGCGCAGCAGCTGGGCGGTAAAGCCGACCTGAGCGACAGCCTGCTGGAAGAGGTGGCTTCGCTGGTGGAGTGGCCGGTGGTGCTGACGGCGAAGTTTGAAGAGAAGTTCCTCGCGGTACCGGCTGAAGCGCTGGTGTACACCATGAAAGGGGATCAGAAGTACTTCCCGGTTTACGCGGAAGATGGCCAGCTGCTGCCCAACTTCATCTTCGTCACTAACATTGAATCGCGCGATCCGCAGCAGATCATTGCCGGTAATGAAAAAGTGGTGCGTCCGCGTCTGGCCGATGCCGAGTTCTTCTTCAACACCGACCGCAAAAAGCGTCTGGAAGATAACCTGCCGCGTCTGGAAACCGTGCTGTTCCAGAAAGAGCTGGGTACGCTGCGTGACAAAACCGACCGTATTCAGGCGCTGGCCGGCTGGATTGCCGCGCAGATTGGCGCTGATGTCAATCACGCCACGCGCGCTGGCCTGCTGTCGAAGTGCGACCTGATGACCAATATGGTGTTCGAGTTCACCGACACCCAGGGTGTGATGGGCATGCACTACGCGCGCCACGATGGCGAAGCGGAAGATGTGGCGGTCGCACTTAACGAGCAGTATCAGCCGCGTTTCGCCGGTGACGATCTGCCGTCCAGCCCGGTGGCCTGCGCCGTGGCGATTGCCGATAAAATGGATACCCTGGCCGGTATCTTCGGCATCGGACAGCATCCGAAAGGCGATAAAGACCCGTTTGCACTGCGTCGTGCCGCGCTGGGCGTGCTGCGTATCATCGTTGAGAAGAACCTGCCGCTCGATCTGCAAACCCTGACGGAAGAAGCGGTGCGCCTGTATGGCAGCAAGCTGAGCAACACCAACGTTGTTGATGATGTCATCGACTTCATGCTGGGCCGTTTCCGCGCCTGGTATCAGGAAGAGGGCCACAGCGTTGACACCATTCAGGCGGTGCTGGCGCGTCGTCCAACCCGTCCGGCCGATTTCGATGCACGTATGAAGGCGGTTTCGCACTTCCGTACGCTGGAAGCGGCTTCGGCGCTGGCGGCGGCTAACAAGCGCGTGTCGAATATCCTGGCGAAAGCCACCGAAACCCTGAACGACAGCGTGCAGGCGTCCCTGCTGAAAGAGAACGCTGAAATTCAGCTGGCGACCTTTGTCACCGCGCTGGGCGACAAGCTGCAGCCGTACTTTGCGGAAGGCCGCTATCAGGATGCTCTGGTTGAGCTGGCGCAGCTGCGCGAAGCGGTGGATAACTTCTTCGATAACGTTATGGTGAATGCCGATGACGAAGCGGTGCGTATCAATCGCCTGACGCTGCTGGCGCAACTGCGCGAGCTGTTCCTGCAGGTGGCGGACATTTCGCTGCTGCAGTAAGCGATGGGCAGAAGTGAACCGAAGGGACGAGCAATCGTCCCTTTTTTTTCACGCAGCAGAAGGGGTGAACAGGCGCGCGTCGCGCAGCAGGTGATCGTTACCGCGACGGCGGGTAAAGCCGCTGCGGTCAAAGAATTCCAGAATCTGCACCGCGACTTTGCGGCCGGTACCCAGCTGGTTGCGGAAGTCGGCGGCGCTGGTGCTGCCTCCGGCGGCCGCGCGCTGACGAATCAGATCGGCGAAGATCTGGATCTGCGCGCTGCGGTAGTAGCGATCGCGCACGATCGCCGTGATATGGCCGAGACGCGCCGCGGTGAGCAATAAACCGCGAATCTGCTCTTCATCCTGCTGCAGCGCATCGGCAATGTCGCGCACCCACAGCGGCTGGTCGCTGAACAGCGGCTCGACCTGCTGCCACAGCGTGGCTTCCTGTGGATTAAAGCGCGGCGCGAAGTCGGGCAGGTGCAGCCAGCCCTGTTTCTGCCGCAACTCGCCTTGTGCCAGCATCTGGTCGATTAATCCCGGCACCAGCGGTACCGGCGCATGCGGCAGCGCCACACGGCGCAGGCGATCGTGGCCGATGCCCGGCAGCTCCGGATGCTGCTGGTGGAAGGCGCTCAGCGCTTCCCGTAAACGCTGCTGCCAGGCGCTGGCCATGGTGTCGCTCATCAGGCTGGTCCCCAGCCGTACCGGATTCAGCGGCAGCAGCAGCGCGTCCAGCGCCGGCGCAGTGAGCTGACGCGCCCAGCCGAGCTCGTCATACGCGGCCGGTTGATACGCCAGATGCGCCTGCAGGCTGGCGCTGTCATCGCGCGCCGCGGCCAGCTGCTGTAGCCACTGCAGATAGTCCGGCTGGCGTTTACCGCGCTTTTTGCTGTCGCACAGCAGTACGCGTCCGCCGCCCAGCGTGTGCTGCGCATTGCTGTCGCGGATAATTATCCGATCGTTTTCCGCCAGCCACAGCGGCTGGCTGAGCACCAGTTCAGCCACATCGTCCGTGAGCTGCGTTAAGCGGCCGGTGACGTGGCGGGCCGCGTGATGCAGATGCACCGGCTGTGAGGCCGTTTTCAGCGGTTGCAGCAGGCGCAGTGCGACGATTAGCCGCTGCGTGCCGGCGGGACGCGGCTGCGCCAGCAGCCAGTCGCCGCGCGTAATCTGTGCCTTCTCCACGTCACCGACGATATTCAGCGCGATGCGCTCGCCCGCCTGCGCGCGCGTCACCGGCTGGTTCTGCGCATGCAGCGCCCGCACGCGCAGCGGCAGGTTCAGGCTGCTGAGCCACAGCGTGTCGCCCACCCTGACTTCACCGCTCAGCGCGGTGCCGGTGACCACCAGCCCGGTGCCTTTCAGCGTGAAAGCGCGGTCGATGGCGAGCCGGAAACGGCGGCCAGGCTCAAACGCCGGTGCGTTCAGGCTGCTGAGGTGCTGGCGCAGCGTTTCAATGCCCTGCTGCGTATGGCTGCTGGTAACAAACTGCGCTGCCGCTGGCCAGCCGAGCTGCTGCGTGAGCTGCGCGACCTGCTGCTGCACCTCCGCGATGCGTGCGGCATCGACGCGGTCGGCTTTGGTCAGCGCCACGCTCAGCGGCGGCTGTCCGGCGAGGCTCAGCAGCTGTAAATGCTCACGGGTCTGCGGCATCACGCCATCGTCACAGGCCACCACCAGCAGCGCATGATGAATGCCGCCGATGCCGGCCAGCATGTTGGCGAGAAATTTTTCATGGCCAGGCACATCAATGAAGCCCAGCGTGCGGCCATCGGGCTGCGGCCAGTAGGCATAACCGAGATCGATGGTCATGCCGCGCCGTTTCTCTTCCGGCAGGCGATCGGCATCAATACCGGTCAGGGCCTGCAACAGTGCGGTTTTACCGTGATCGACATGTCCGGCCGTGGCAATAATCATGGTACTAAGGTCCGTATCAGGGCGGCTTCGTCATCAAGGCAGCGTAAATCCAGCCACAGTTTGCCCTCCTGCAGGCGGCCGATAACCGGGCGTGCCAGCTGGCGCCAGCGCTGCGCCAGGGCGTTGAGCTGGCTGCCGTGACCGTCGCGTGGCGTGAAGGTGATAGCAAAGCTGGGCAGACGTTCGACCGGCAGCGAACCGCTGCCAATTTGCGAGGAACAGGCGGCGATCGCCAGCGAAAAATCGGCGCTGAAGGCGTGCTCCAGCGCCGGCATCAGACGTTCAGCCTGTTGCAGAATATCGTGCGCGCTGCGCGTGAGCAGGCGCAGTGTTGGCAGCGCCTCGTGCAGGGTTTCCGGCTGACGGTAGAGCTGCAGCGTGGCTTCCAGCGCCGCCAGCGTCATTTTATCGACGCGCAGAGCGCGCTTCAGCGGATGCTGTTGCAGCTGGTCAATCAGCGCTTTTTTGCCGACGATAATCCCGGCCTGCGGGCCACCCAGCAGTTTGTCACCGGAGAAACTCACCAGGCTCACGCCGGCCGCAATCAGCTGCTGCGGCATCGGTTCAGGCGGCAATCCGTACGCCGTCATATCCACCAGCGAACCGCTGCCGAGATCGCTGATCACTGGCAGGCCGTGCTCGTCACCTAACTGCACCAGTTCCGCTTCCGATACGGCATGGGTGAAGCCCTGAATCTGATAGTTACTGGTGTGCACTTTCATTAACAGGGCACTATCGTCAGCGATCGCGCTGCGATAATCCTTCAGATGGGTGCGATTGGTGGTGCCAACCTCCACCAATCGGCAGCCCGCCTGGCGCATCACGTCAGGGATACGGAATGCGCCGCCGATCTCCACCAGTTCGCCGCGCGACATAATCACGTCGCGACCCGCTGCCAGGCTGGCCAGCATCAGCAGTACCGCAGCGGCGTTGTTATTGACGATACAGGCAGCTTCGGCGCCGGTTAGCTCGCACAGCAGTGCGCTGACTGCGCGATCGCGATGACCGCGCGCCGCGTCGTCCAGCGCATACTCCAGCGTTACCGGCTGGCGCAGACAGGCGCTGACCGCCGCGATGGCGCGATCGCTGAGCTGCGCGCGCCCGAGATTGGTGTGCAGCACGGTGCCGGTCAGGTTAAACACCGGGTGCAGCGCGCTTTGCTGCTGCTGCTGTGCGCGGCGCAGCGCTTCATCCGGCCAGCTGGCGTGCCAGTGTGGTAACGATTGATGTTGCTGAATGTGGTCGCGCGCCTCCTGCTGCATGCCGCGCAGCTGACGCGTGATAAAGGCGGTACCGGTTTGTGCCAGCAGCGGCTGCAGCGCCGGATCGCGCAGCAGGCTGTCGATGGCAGGGAGCTGACTGTAGAGGGCTTTCATCACATCACTTAGTGGGTGGGCGGAACCGTACGGGCAAAGCTTTCCCGCTCGAACAGCGTTTCTGCCAGTTTAACCAGCGCCGGGCGATTGACGCACCAGTTGGGCAGCACGCGGCGAAAATTGAGATAGCCCAGGGTGCAGCCGGTGGCGATATCGGCGAGGTTGAGCGTGCCGCTGTTGAGCAACTCGCCCTGCGCGGCGGCGGTTTCCAGCGCGTCGAGGCCGCGCGCGATTTTCTCGCGATTACGCAGCAGCACCTCTTCCGACTGCCGATCGCCGGGACGCATCTGTTCGCGCACGATCATCACTGCCGCATCATTGATGCCGTCGGCCAGCTTCTCCAGCTGGCGGATCTGCAGGGCGCGCAGTGCGTCGTCGGGCAGCAGGGCAGGGGCATCGCCACGCAGTTCAATCACCTGAGCAATGATCGAGGAGTCAAACCAGGTCAGCTGCTGGTCATCAATGAAGGCCGGCACTTTACCCAGCGGATTGTACTGCGGGACGTGGCTGTCAGGCTCCCACGGAGAGTGGTTGACGAATTCAAACACCAGGCCCTTTTCCAGCAGGATCACTGAGATTTTGCGCACAAACGGGCTGGTATAGCTGCCAATCAGTTTCATCAGATGTCTCCGTTGCGATAAATGCCAGGCTCCACATTGTAGCGGCGCGATTTATCGCGCAGGGTTTGATGGTGCAAAACCGCGCGATAAATCGCGCCGCTACAAATCGCAGAATGAGTAAATTTACTGCATCAATCCCCGGGAAACATAAACGGATTCAGGCTGCTGCGCGCGAATCCTTCCTGCTCCATGCGGGCATCCAGCACCAGCGAGGCGAGATCGTCGGCCACCGGTTCCAGCGCCGGATCTTTCTCCTGGTATAGCATCTTCAGGTAGGTACCGCAGTCGCCGCAGCTTTCGGCTTTCACGGCGGCCTGCTCGCTGTCCAGCGACCAGTAATGCAGATCGCGCGTTTGCTCGCAGTTCGAGCACTTGCTGCGCACTACGTACCACTCGCTTTCGCACAGATTACAGTGCAGATAGCGCAGACCCTGCTGGCCAACGTCCATGTGCACCACGCTGGCGACCGGCACGCTGGCGCACACCGGGCAGAACTGACGGTGCTCGCCATATTCGGCCCGCGCTTTGCCGGGGATCATCGCCGCCATCTGCGCCCAGTAAATTGACAGCGCCGCCCAGATGAACGGGGCTTTATCACTGCTGACCTGGGCGAATTCGCCTTCCAGCAGCGCGCTGGCAAGGGTTTCCAGCTCGGTGGACGAGGCCTTCTCCAGATTCTCCAGCACCGCCAGCGCCTGGCCGCTCATCTCTGGCTTCAGCTCGGCGATCAGCGAATGCAGCAGCCGCTGCCAGTGCACATCGCGCGGGTAAGTGTGGATATCCAGCGGCGGTTTGCCCTGCTGCGCGCTCTCGGCCAGCCGCTGATGCAGATCGATCTGCAGCGGATGGTCATACAGCACGATTTCCTGGGCCTGCGCAATTACCGCGGCAAAACGCAGGTAGTCGCCCAGCGGATTTTTCGCCGCCAGATCACGCAACCGCGCCGCACGGCGGCTGTAGAGATTTTTCAGCCGGGGGAAAAGTAACGGCGGAACTTGCTCCGCCGTGTTCTTTTCGCTCTTCTCCAGCTGCTCCTGCGGGATGATGCGAATACTCATCAGGGACGTTTTTCCTGTTGTGTTTGGCGTTGGCGCTGCTCGCGATACCAGCGTGGGTGATGTTTCTTCGCCCACGCGGCCGGTACCCAGCCCTCAACCATGGCGGTAATGGTGCCTTTCACCCACAGGGCGGCATAAATATGCACCATAATCGTCATGATCAGTGCCACAGCCGAGACCGAATGCACCACCAGCGCGGCGCGAATCAGCGGAATGGTGAAGTACCCGGCGAACCAGGGGCGCCAGATAACAATTCCGCTCACCAGCAGCAAGACTAAGCTGATGATAGCAGCCCAGAACACACACTTCTGCCCGAAGTTGTATTTGCCGGTATCGCCCACCTCTTCATTACGCACGATTTTGCGGATATTTTTCGCCCATACCAGATCTTCGCGCTGGATAAGATTGTGCTTCCAGTAGCGTAAGAACATGATAATAAAGGCTGCAAACATCACCACGCCGACGAACGGGTGCAGAATACGCGCCAGCTGTGGCGTGCCGAGCACGTGCATCAGCCAGTTAAACGACGGGAAAAAGAAACCCAGTCCGCTGAGCGCGGCAAACACAAAACAGAACGCGACAATCCAGTGATTGATGCGTTCCGGCGCGCTGTAGCGCACCAGACGATCGCGCTTTTTCATCATTCGCGCTCCTCTTTTTCATGCAGGTTTTCGTCGTCGTCCTCTTCCACCCGGTTCGGACCGACACCAACGTAGTGGAACACCGCGGCGGCGAAGGTGGCGGCAAAGCCGATAGCAGCCAGCGGTTTCCAGACGCCTTTCCAGAAGGTGACCGCCGGGCTGATGCTCGGGTTGGCTGGCAGGCCGTGATACAGCTGCGGTTTGTCGGCGTGGTGCAGCACGTACATGACGTGGGTGCCGCCGACGCCAGCCGGATCGTACAGCCCGGCGTTGGCATAGCCGCGCGTGTTCAGCTCAGCGACGCGATCGGCAGCCAGCTGCTGCATATCGCTTTTGCTGCCGAAGTGAATCGCCCCGGTCGGACAGGTTTTCACGCACGCCGGTTCCTGACCGACGTTAACGCGATCTACGCATAACGTGCATTTATACACGCGGTTGTCGTCTTTATTCAGCCGCGGCACGTCAAACGGACAGCCGGCAATGCAGTAGCCGCAGCCAATGCACTGTTCCGACTGAAAATCGACGATCCCGTTCGCGTACTGAATAATCGCGCCTTCCGACGGACAGGCTTTCAGGCAGCCGGGGTCGGCGCAGTGCATACAGCCATCCTTGCGGATCAGCCACTCCAGCTTGCCGTTCTCCTCGACTTCAGAGAAACGCATCACCGTCCAGGATTTGGCGGTCAAATCCGCCGGGTTGTCATACACCCCGACGTTATGACCGACCTCGTCGCGAATGTCGTTCCACTCTGAACACGCGACCTGACACGCCTTACAGCCGATGCAGGTGGTAACGTCGATCAGTTTCGCCACTTCCTGCTGATGGTCACGCGCCTGCGGGGCAGGCGTGAAACCATTGGTGGCGGAGCGGCGGATAATATCTTGCGATTGATAAGCCATCTTCGTTCTCCGTTACACCTTCTCGACGTTAACCAGGAACGCCTTAAACTCCGGCGTTTGCGTGTTGGCGTCACCGACAAATGGCGTCAGGGTATTGGCGATAAAGCCTTTTTTCGCCACGCCCTGATAGCCCCAGTGAATCGGGATGCCAATGGTATCGACAGTTTTGCCATCGACGTTGAGCGGACGCAGGCGCTTGGTGACCACCGCTTTGGCTTTGATATAGCCGCGGTTGGAGCTCACTTTCACCGTATCGCCCTGGGCGATGCCGAGCTTGTTCGCCAGCTTCTCGCCAATCTCCACAAACTGTTCCGGCTGCGCGATAGCGTTGAGCAACGCGTGTTTGGTCCAGTAATGGAAATGCTCGGTCAGACGATACGTGGTGCCGACATACGGGAACTGCTCCGCTTTGCCCATCGCCGCAAGATCGTCTTTGAACACGCGCGCGGCCGGGTTGGAGACCACGTCAGGATGCAGCGGGTTGGTGCCGAGCGGCGTTTCAAACGGCTCGTAGTGTTCCGGGAACGGTCCTTCTGCCATTTTGTCGATGGCGAACAGGCGGCCCATGCCTTCCGGCTGCATGATAAACGGCCCGACGTTACTGCCCGGCGCGGCCGTGCTGTAGTCCGGAATATCCATACCGCCCCACTTGCTGCCATCCCATTTGAGGATCTGGCGTTTCGGATCCCACGGGTTGCCCTGCGGGTCGGCGGAGGCGCGGTTATACAGGATGCGGCGGTTCAGCGGCCACGCCCAGCTCCAGTTCAGCGTATTGCCCAGCCCGCTCGGATCGGTGTTATCGCGGCGCGCCATCTGGTTACCGTCGGGTGTCCAGCTACCGGCGAAAATCCAGCAGCCGCTGCTGGTGCTGCCGTCATCTTTCAGATGGGCAAAGGTGCTGAGCTGCTGGCCTTTTTTCACCAGCAGCGTGCCTTTGTCATCGTAGATGTCCGCCAGCGCTTTGCCGTTGCTCTCCATCGCCACCTCTTCCGAGGCCGGATTGTCGGGCGTCAGGTAGTTCCAGGTCATGTTCAGCACCGGCTCTGGCTGTGCACCGCCTTCACGCGCATACATCTCACGCAGACGCAGATAGATACCGGAGAGAATTTCACCGTCGTTGAGCGCTTCGCCCGGCGCATCCTGACCTTTCCAGTGCCACTGCAGCCAGCGGCCGGAGTTGACGATTGAGCCGTTCTCCTCGGCAAAGCAGGTCGACGGCAGACGGAACACTTCGGTCTGAATCTGCGCCGGATCGACATCGTTAAACTCGCCGTGGTTTTGCCAGAAGGTCGAGGTTTCGGTGTTGAGCGGGTCGATGGTGACGAGGAACTTCAGCTTCGACAGCGAATCGATCACTTTGCGCTTGTTCGGGAACGACGCCACCGGGTTAAAGCCCTGGCACAGATAGCCGTTGACCTTGCCCTGCGACATCATCTCGAAGTACTGCAGCACGTCGTAGCCTTTGTCCCACTTCGGCAGCCAGTCAAAGCCCCAGCTGTTCTCCGCCTGCGCTTTATCGCCAAAGAAGGCTTTCATCATGCTGACGAAGAATTTCGGGTAGTTGCCCCAGTAATTCACCTGGCCCGGCAGCGTTGGCTTCGGCGTGTTCGCCGCCAGATAGCTGGTGAGATCGGTCTGTTTTTCTGACGGCAGCGTCATGTAGCCCGGCAGGCTCTGCGACAGCAGGCCGAGGTCGGTCAGGCCCTGAATATTGGAGTGTCCGCGCAGCGCATTGACGCCGCCGCCGGCCATCCCCATATTGCCCAGCAGCAGCTGAATCATCGCCATGGTGCGAATGTTCTGCGCCCCGACCGAGTGCTGTGTCCAGCCCAGTGCATACAGGAACGAGGTGGTGCGGTCGCGCGCGCTGGTTTCACCAATCAGCTCACAGACGTGCAGGAAATCCGCTTTTGGCGTGCCGCAGATGCGCTCAACCATTTCCGGCGTATAACGGCTGACGTGCTGCTTCAGCAGATTCCAGACGCAGCGCGGATGACTCAGGCTGTCATCGCGTTTGGCAAAGCCGTCGTCGCCCAGCTCGTAGTTCCAGCTGGTTTTGTCATATTTGCGATTGGCTTCGTCGTAGCCGCTAAACAGGCCATCGTCGAAATGGTAATCCTCCCGCACGATCAGGCTGGCATTGGTGTACGCCTGCACATATTCATGCTGGATTTTGTCATTCTGCAGCAGCCACAGCAGCACACCCGACAGGAAGGCAATGTCGGTGCCGGGGCGGATAGGCGTGTAAAAGTCTGCCACCGATGCCGTGCGCGTGAAGCGCGGATCGATAACAATCAGTTTGGCTTTGTTGTGAATTTTGGCTTCCATCGCCCAGCGGAAACCGACCGGATGCGCCTCAGCAGCGTTTCCGCCCATCACCACAACCAGATTGGCATTACGGATGTCGACCCAGTGGTTGGTCATCGCACCGCGACCAAATGTTGGAGCAAGACTTGCTACCGTTGGTCCGTGTCAGACGCGTGCCTGGTTGTCGACCGCCAGCATACCGAGCGATCGGGTAAATTTTTGCGTTAAGTAGCCGGTTTCGTTGCTGGAGGCCGAAGCGCACAGCATGCCGGTGGAGAGCCAGCGGTTTACCGTCACGCCGGCGGCGTTCTGCGCGATAAAGTTGGCGTCGCGATCGGCTTTCATCAGCTGCGCGATGCGCGTAAAGGCGTCATCCCAGCTGATGCGCTGCCATTTGTCGGAGCCTGGCGCACGGTATTCCGGATATTTCAGACGGCTGTCGCTGTGGACAAAATCAAGCAGGCCCGCGCCTTTCGGACAGAGCGCGCCGCGGCTCACCGGATGGTCCGGATCCCCTTCGATGTGGAAAATGGTCTCTTTGGCGTTCTTTGCGCCATCGCCGAGGCTGTACATTAACAGGCCACAGCCGACTGAGCAGTAAGTGCAGGTATTACGGGTTTCGCGGGCACGCAGCAACTTATACTGCCGTGTTTCCGCCAGCGCGGCTTCGGGCGTAAAGCCGAGCAGGGCTGCCGTGGTTCCTGCCATACCGCCAGCGCAGATCTTGAAGAATTTTCTTCGGCTGACGTTCATGGATAATCCTTGAGTCGACATTGCTGTAATAATTTTTTTGCGCTGGATGAAGCCGGGGTTCAGAATGGCTCCACGCAGGATTGCGTCAAAAGCGACCTGATATTACCACTACTTTAATGTGGTTGTTATGCGAGACGAGAGAAGTGAAAGCGAAACAGCAAAAAAGTAACCAGAATGTGAATGAGATCGCAGGACTGAGCCAGACTACCGTATGGCAGCGCCACGCGATTACCGAAGCGGAAAGCGACTGGCTGGCGCAGGAAGTGCCGGTGGCGCTGGTCTACAACGGCATTTCACACGTGGTGATGATGGCAACGCCGGATAATCTGCAGGCTTTTGCGCTCGGTTTTTCGCTCTCCGAAGGCATTATTGAGCAACCCGGCGAGATCTATGGCATGGATGTGGTGCCGGGCTGCAATGGGTTCGAAGTGCAGATCGAACTCTCCAGCCGGCGTTTTATGGCGCTGAAGGCGCAGCGTCGCGCCATGGCGGGCCGCACCGGTTGCGGCGTATGCGGGGTGGAGCAGCTGGATCAAATCGGCAAGCCGGTGCAGCCGCTGCCGTTTACGCAGACCTTCGATCTGGCCTGCCTCGATAACGGGCTGGCACAGCTGCGCGATTTCCAGCCCATCGGCAATCTGACCGGCTGCACGCACGCCGCCGCGTGGATGTCGCCGCAGGGCGAACTGCAGGGCGGCTGCGAAGACGTGGGTCGCCACGTGGCGCTGGATAAGCTGCTGGGTCAGCGCAGCCAGCAGCACTGGCAGCAGGGCGCGGTGCTGGTTTCCAGCCGCGCC
Organism: Pantoea sp. R102; assembly: GCF_004916815.1. Taxonomy (NCBI): domain Bacteria; kingdom Pseudomonadati; phylum Pseudomonadota; class Gammaproteobacteria; order Enterobacterales; family Erwiniaceae; genus Pantoea; species Pantoea sp. R102. The sequence continues at coordinate 26,859 of NZ_SDFT01000046.1, read as the reverse complement.
AGCTATGAGATGGTGCAAAAATCTGCCATGTGCGGCGTAGAGATTCTGTTTGCCGTCTCGGCCGCCACCCAGCTGGCGGTTGAGGTGGCCGAGCGCTGTAACCTGACGCTGGTCGGTTTTTCTAAACCGGGACGCGCCACGGTGTACAGCCATCCGCAGCGTCTGATCAACGGTTGATGTGCGATATATGCCGGAAATCTCACCGTTCGCGGCATGCGGCGTACCGGGAGGTGTCAGGCAATCTTATATTACGCTGCGCTTTTTCTGGTTAGCCTGCTAAATAATATGCATGCAATAGTTTTTAATGTGACATTCTTTTCGATAGGAATGAAGAAGTTGATGCGCTATCATTAACGTCTCAATCAATAATAATATATTCATTATGGCTTTAATTAAAAAGCTGCGGCAGCTGAATCGCAGGCGTAATTATTTAAAGAAAGAGATTAAATATTCTCTTGATCTTTATTTTGCAGCAAGGAAATGGAAAAAGTCTTCAGGCCACAAACAGAATTGTGAGGATATCAAATCCATTCTGCTGGTTCGCAATGAAGGTAAAATCGGCGATGCCATTGTTTCTACGTGTTTTCTCAGAGCGCTGTTTGAAGCCGGGTATCGTGTAGATATTCTGGCGGTAAAAGAGAATGAGAGCCTTTTCCGGCATAACCCGTATATCCACAACATCTATCTCTCGGAGAGTTTCAGCGATTGTCATCAGCGCGATAAATATGACACCGCCATCGGTAGTGAGGTCGTTACGCTCCTGAGAGACAATGCTTACGATTTATTGATCGATACGGCTATCTGGCAAACCGCGCTGTATATGCCCAAAATGATTGCCGATATCAATCCTAAAATGACGCTGGGTTTCAATAAGCCTGGCTGGCTTAAACCCTACGATATCAACATTCAGTTCGATCACCTTAATAACCACGTTAAAAATATCTATCGTGCGGTTCTTGACTATCTTCAGGTTGAGACGGTTGATGGGCTGAATTATGAAATATTTTACCCTGAGCGCATTGATGCCGAAATTCACCAGTCCGGCATGTTTTCCGCTGATGAGCACAATATTTTAATCAATATTTATGCCAGTCATGCCGACCGTGACCTCTCTGAGCAGCAGCTGAATGAGCTAATCGGGGCGATTGTCAGGCACAATGCGGCCACCAATATCGTGGTGCTCGATCACAAAGGCGCGCTGGAACAGGCGTCGCTGCACCCCGCGAAGTTATACCGCGTTCCCTCGCTGTATCATGCTTTCGCTGCGGTTAAGCAAAGTGATTGCGTGATTACTCCCGATACCGCCGTGGTGCATATCTCGGCGGCTTATAACAAAGCCCTGGTTGGCATCTATCAGGACTCACTGAAAAATAATCAGCTGTGGTCGCCTGGCTACAGTAACGGCCATCAGATATTTTCCGATGAGTTTGTTTTTAAAAATGACGGACGGCTGGTTGATAAAATAAGCCAAAAAATCCTCACGCTGGTTCAGCCATAATCGATGAGGTCACCGTGCCGTCAGTACGGTGACCGTGCATCGGGCAGTCCCTTACACCACCTGCACCGCTAACGCCTGCTGCAGAGCGCTGAGCGCACCGGGCTTTGCCGCACCGCCGTCGCAAATCAACAGATCGATATCGCCGACAGGGGCGTACTGGGTACGGCTGATCACGCCGAGTTTGCTGTGATCCGCCAGCAGCAGGGTGCGGCTGGCCTGCTGTACCATGGCGTGCGCGATGGCGGCTTCATGCGGATGGAAGCTGCTGGCGCCGTTTCGGGCATCGATGCCGACCGGTGACAGCAGCGCCACGTCGGCGCGATATCGATAAATTTCCCCCACCGTCATTTCTCCCCGCGTCTGCTGCGCGCCGGCCATCATCATGCCGCCCAGCAGCAGCACCTGGTTATTCAGGGTTTCATGCTCTTCGGCCGCGCTAAGCGCCAGTGCCGCCTGCAGACTGTTGGTGATGATGGTCAGGCCGGACATGGTGCGCAGCTCTTCTGCCAGCAGCGTGGTGGTGGTGCCGGCATCGAGGAACAGCGTCTGGCCGGGCTGCAGATGTTGTACCGCCGCGGCGGCAATCGCGCGTTTCTCTCTGGCCTGTGCGTTACGGCGCACCTGCAGCGGTGGCTCCGGCGGGCTCTCCAGCGCCACCAGACCGCCATGTACGCGGCGCGCCAGCCCCTGCGCCTCAAGCGAAATGATATCGCGCCGTGCCGTTTCCCGCGAAATACCCAGCTCTTTGATGATGCGTTCAGTGCTGAGCTGATGTTGCGTGCTCAGCAGCGCGCGGATGCGATGTAAACGGGTTTCCTGCAGCATGACGTTTCCCTGTGGCAGAGCGAAGCTGGGCCTAAGCTTACCTGAGTGTCATCGTGGCGTCATGTGTATTTGGTTGTATTTGTGTATTTGGTTGCATTTTTCACTAAAGCAGGCATGATGTTCGCAGAGATCAGGCTGCAAACACCCCTTTCACCTTCGCAACGGGAGTTACCATGGTTACACGTTCCACCATCATGGATACCAACAGTTTTCGCGCCGAACACGCCGACGCGCTGGATCCGGCCACCCGCACTCTGACGGATAAGCGCAGCAAAGTGCTGGGCGAATCGTATCGTCTGTTTTATCGCAAGCCGGTGCATCTGGTGCGCGGCGAAGGGCAGTATTTATGGGATGCGGCGGGTAATAAATATCTGGATGTGTATAATAATGTGGCGAGTATCGGCCACTGCCATCCGGCGGTCATTGAGGCGGTGAATCAGCAGATGAAGATGCTGAACACGCACACGCGTTATCTGCACGAGCGCATTCTTGATTACAGCGAAGCGTTGCTGGCGACCACGCCGGAAGCCATCGACCGCGCCATGTATATGTGTACCGGCTCAGAAGCCAATGATTTGGCGATTCGCGTGGCGCGCGCCTGGAGCGGTGGCACCGGTATTATTGTCTCGCAGGAGGCGTACCACGGAACCAGTGATTTGACCTCTGGCGCGTCACCGGCGCTGGGTAGCGGTCAGCCGCTGGCCGCGACCACCCGCCTGGTGCCACCACCGGATGCTTATCGCGTCGATGCGCCCGACCTCGGGGCATGGTTCGCCGATCAGATTCAGCAGCAGATTGATGACATGAAAGCGCACGGTATTAAATTCGCCGGTTTCCTCGCCGACTCGATCTTCTCCTCCGACGGCGTGCTGCCTAATCCGCGCGGATTCCTGCAGCAAGCGGTGGATGTGGTGCATGCTAACGGCGGCATTTTTATCGCTGATGAAGTGCAGCCCGGCTTTGCCCGTACCGGCGATGCCTTCTGGGGCTTTGCCCGTCACGGCGTGGTGCCGGATGTGGTCACCACCGGTAAGCCGATGGGCAACGGTATTCCGGTTTCCGGCCTGCTGGCGAAAAGCGACGTGCTGGCCGCGTTCAGCGATGAGATCCCTTATTTCAATACTTTCGGCGGCAATCCGGTGGCGATGGCCGCTGCGCAGGCGGTGCTGACGGTGATTCAGGAAGAGGGGCTGCAGGAGCATAGCCGCGTGGTCGGCGCACAGCTGCTGGCGGAGCTGCAGAAGCTGATGGACCGCCATGACTGCATTGGTGATGTGCGCGGTGCCGGGCTGTTTATCGGGTTTGAGCTGGTGCAGGATCGCAGCAGTAAGACGCCGGACAAAGCGCTGGCGCTGGATTTGATCGAGAAGCTGCGCGATCACCATGTGCTGACGTCGGTGGCCGGGCCGTACGGCAACGTGCTGAAACTGCGTCCGCCGCTGGCGTTCCAGAGCGGTGATATCGACTGGCTGGTGGGAGCGCTGGATAAGTCGCTGACCGAGCTGGGGCGTTAATTACTCAGATATCAGGTCGGCATGAATGGCAACCCGACAGCATAATGTGCCAGATGCGCGTTGATGCGCATCTGGCAGGGCGCGAAAGGAGATCACGCCGCGGCAGTTTCCTGCGCAAAAATCTGCTCCATCTTCTGCCACGCCTGCGCCACATCATCGTCGAGATTGAACAGGCCGGAGGTGCCGACAATAAACACGTCGACGCCCGAGGCGGCAATCTGCTTAAAGGTGCGCGCATTGCACGACCCATCGATTTCGGTCAGATAGTGATACCCGTGCGTTTCCCGCATGGCGATCAGCTGGCGAATTTTGTTCAGCGTTTCCGGAATAAATTTCTGCCCGGCGAAACCAGGATCGACTGACATCACCGTCACTTTATCCAGCAGATGCGCATATTCACGAATGCTGTCGGCTGGCGTAGCCGGATTCAGCACCACGCCGCAGCGACGGCCGGCCTCTTTAATTTGCGTCAGCAGGCGAAAAATTTTGTTGTTTGCCGTCTCCGGATGGAAACTGATAATATCCGCGCCGGCGTCAATGCACATCGGAATAATATCTTCCGGGTGATTCACCATTAAATGCACATCAATCGGCACATCGGTAATTTTACGCAGGTTCTCAATAAAGAACGGCGACAGCGTAATATTCTTAACATAGCTGCCGTCCATAATATCGACATGATAGAACGAGGCGCTGGCGTTCATCGCTTCGATCTGCTCGCGGAAGCGGGTCAAATCCATGCACATCAGGGACGGTGAAAAGCGGGCGTTCATGCTGATTTCCTCATTACGCAAACAGCGCCCGCAGGCGCTGTCTGTGACATCAATGGAAGAACGAAATAATATGGCCGAGCACAATGCCGACGATACCGAAGTCCGCATCACCAAAGGTGGTGGACGCGAAGCCAAGGTCACCCATCAGCGGCAGCAGAATGGCGGGCAGGAAGGAGATCAGCAGCCCCTGAACAAAGGAACCGATGATGGCACCGCGCCGTCCGCCGGTGATGTTGCCGTAGACGCCAGCGGTCGCGCCGCAGAAGAAGTGCGGTACCAGGCCCGGCACAATCACGCTCAGACCGAACAGCGGGCACAGGAACATGCTGATCAGACCGGCGGCGAAGCTGCACAGGAAGCCGATGATCACGGCGTTCGGCGCGAACGGGAAGACCGTCGGACAATCCAGCGCCGGTTTTGCGTTCGGCACCAGTTTATCGGCGATGCCTTTGAACGCCGGGACGATCTCGGCAATCACCATGCGTACACCGGCAAGAATGATGTAAACACCCGCAGCAAAGGTGATTGACTGGATAATGGCAAAGACGATGAAGTTCTGGCCGCCGCTCACCTCGCTTTCGGTAAACTCTTTACCGGCAACCAGCACCAGCGCGACAAACAGAATCATCATGGTCAGCGAAATTGCCACGGACGAGTCGCGCAGGAAGTTGAGGGTTTTCGGTACTTTCAGCTCTTCAATTGACGGGCTGCCTTTGCCCACCGCTTTGCCGACCAGCGCCGACAGCAGGTAGCCGGTGGAGCCAAAGTGGCCCAGCGCCAGATCGTCCGAATTGGTAATTTTGCGGGTGAACGGCTGCAGAATCGCCGGACATACCACCATCATGGTGCCGAGAATCAGCGAACCGATCAGCACCAGCCAGAAGCCGTGCACGCCGCCCACTGACAGGATCACCGCCAGCATGGCTGACATATACAGCGTATGGTGCCCGGTCAGGAAGATGTATTTCAGCGGCGTGATGCGCGCCAGCACAATATTCACCAGCATACCGAACACCATGATCATCGCGGTTTCGGTACCGTAGTTTTTCTGTGCCAGCGCGGCCATTGCATCAGTATTCGGCACTACGCCCTGAATATTGAACGAGTGCTCGAATAGCTGGCTGAAGATGGTCAGGGTGGCCGCAATTAAGTTGGCCCCGGCGATAAGAATAACAAAACCCATGATGGTTTTTAGCGTACCGGAAATCACATCGGATACCGGTTTCTTTTGCAGTAATAAACCAATCAGGGAAAAAAGGCCGACAAGTATAGCGGGTGTTCCAAGAACATCCTTAATTATAAACTGCAGCATAAATTACTCCGTGTGAGTAAATTTCGTCGGGTCAATTACAGGTTGTCGGCGAGAATTTCTTTGATTCTGGCGTTATCCAGTAAATTGCTCAGGCCAAATACCTGTGCGCTGTGGCTCGACAGCTGGTCAGCGATATCTTTAGCGCTGATGATAATATCGGCCTGCTCAGATTTGGCAGAGGTTAAATCGGTATGACCCACTTCAGCCTCTTTACCCAGTTCCTTAATAATTTTCTTCACGTTCATTTCCACAATGAAGCTGCTGCCTAAACCGTTTCCACACACAATCAGTACTTTTTTCATTTTCAGGTTTCTCTGGTGATTAATCTTTAATGACAGCTTCAATCGCTGGCAGGGTCGATGCCGACAGCAACTGCTGCAGGCGGGATTCGTCGCTGAACACCTCAGCCAGCGCGGTGATCATCTGAATATGATCGTCGCCAGACAGGGCGCACAGCATAATAACGACAAATACCGGGTCGTTTTCATCGGCGGCAAAATTCACGCCTTGTTTTACATGCAGCAGCGACAGGCCGTTTTTGCGCGCACCCTGTTCCGGACGCGCATGCGGCATCGCCAGACCCGGCGCCAGCACATAATAGGGACCCAGCTCAGCATGCGAGGTAAAGATCGCATCCAGATAAGCCGGGGTAATTGCCCCCTCCGCCAGCAGCGGCTCGGCCGATAAACGCACCGCTTCCTGCCAGTCGCTAACGTCGTCTATTACCCGGATATGTTGCGGTGTCAGCCATTGAGTGAGCATCAGTAATTCCTGTTTATTCGTCGATGCGGTGCACTGTAGGTGATTTTATCGCCTGGGTTCTGTGATGTTGCTCGCAAAAGTTAGCGCTAACACGAGTGATGTTAAAAAGTGTGTTAGCGATAACATTTTTGCGCGCGCGGTTTGTCACGCTGAGGCCGGGGTGACATGCTCAGGCCAGCGAAAATTACGCAGCCAATGAGACATGCCCGATTCTGTGGTTTTTAACATGGCACCAATTTGCTTTTGGTTTTAAGCTGCGTGCGGATAAATCGAGCGCTACCCGGAACCAGCAGGGTAGAGACAGGAGAACGCATGACAGAAAAACGACGGCGCAGTACCGGCAAAAGCACGCTGGCCGATGTTGCCCGTTTGGTCGGTGTCAGCGCCATGACGGCGTCGCGCGCTTTGCGTATGCCGGAGAAAGTGTCGCCCGAAATTCGCGCAAGGATCGACGCGGCCGTCGCGGAACTGGCCTATGTGCCCAACGTGCAGGCGCGTAACCTGGCGTCAGCCTCGTCGCGGCTGATCACCATGGTGGTACCCTCATTTGCGACGCCGGGCAGCGCGATTGTGTCAGAGGCACTGCAGGAGGTGCTGCGGCCGCAGGGCTATAACATGATGCTGGCCGAAGCCAATCACTCGGCGGCGGAGGAGAGCGAGCTGATCGAGATGCTGCTCTCCTACAACCCGGCCGCGATGGTGCACTTCAATTTCGACAATGCCGCCGAAGCGCAGCGCCTGCTGAGCAACTCCGGCCTTCCGGTGATGGACATCGGCGGCGTGCATCAGGATTCTGCCGGCATCAGCATCGGCGTGGACTATGCGAAAGCCATTCGCCAGCTGGTAAACAGCCTGGTGGAGCGCGGCTATCGTCATCCCGGCCTGCTGTGCACACAAACGCACAGCACTATTTTCCGTCAGCTGCTCAATGGCTGGCACAGCGGAATGCTGGCGCTGAATCTGGCACCGCACCGCGTAGTGACCTCACCGAAAATGCCCACCTTTGCCGCCGGCCACAGCCTGCTGGCAGAGATCCGTCTCACCTGGCCGGAACTGGACGTCCTGATCTGTACCAGCGATGAAGTGGCGTGCGGCGCTATCATGGCCTGTCACGCGGCGGGCGTCTCGGTGCCCAGCCAGCTGGCGATTGCCAGCATCGGCGGTGGCCCGCTGGCGGCGGTGTGTTCGCCGCCGCTGACCAGCATTGTGCTGCCGTACGAGGAGATGGGGCGCATGGCCGGTAAACGCCTGCTGGCGGCGCTCAACGGCGACGAACCGCCTGCCATCAATGAGTTGCCGGTGCAGCTTAAGCTGCGCGCCAGTACGCACAAGGTGTAGCCGTGTGTGCGCACCTTTTGCCAGATTGATCAAATCCTTATCATTACTAAGGCATTGATAACCCTTTTCCGGATCATGATTTTAACTATAATGATCCGACTGCTTATGCGGCACACCAGCAAGGTTGTGCTGCCAAACACTAAATGGAGAGGAAGAACATGAGTTATTCACTGCCATCCCTGCCGTACGCCTACGACGCACTGGAACCGCACTTCGACAAGCAGACGATGGAAATCCATCACACTAAACATCACCAGACCTACGTTAACAACGCCAACGCGGCGCTGGAAGGTACCGAATTCGCAAACCTGCCGGTTGATGAACTGATCACCAAACTGGATCAGCTGCCAGCAGACAAAAAAGGCCCACTGCGTAACAACGCTGGTGGCCACGCTAACCACAGCCTGTTCTGGAAAGGCCTGAAAACCGGCACCACGCTGCAGGGCGATCTGAAAGCAGCAATCGAAAAAGATTTCGGTAGCGTTGAGAAATTCCAGGAAGAGTTCGAGAAAGCGGCCGCGACCCGTTTTGGCTCTGGCTGGGCGTGGCTGGTGAAAAAAGGCGACAAGCTGGCGGTCGTTTCAACCGCTAACCAGGACAACCCGCTGATGGGCGAAGCCATCGCTGGCGTGTCTGGTTTCCCAATCATCGGTCTGGATGTGTGGGAGCACGCTTACTATCTGAAGTATCAGAACAAGCGCCCTGACTACATCAAAGCGTTCTGGAACGTGGTGAACTGGGACGAAGCAGCGGCACGTTTCGCCTCGGCAAAATAAGTTCTGGCTTACGCTATGTGAATAACCGGTGCCTGCGTGCACCGTTTTTTTTATCGCCATCCTAAACCGCAGCTCAACAAACACCACGTCATGACCAGGCTAAAGTGGTTATTAACGCGCCGTTGATAATTTGGGGCATACAGTAGCCTTCAGTTATCTCGCGACGTAAAAATAATCATGTCTATTATTACACATTCTGAGCCGGACTCCGTTTCGTCGGCCGCGCTGTTTATACCTTTAGTCAGTGGAAAGCTGCGGCCAAATAAGCTGTGGAATAGCCAGCAATTTCGCCTGAAATTTGCCTTAAGGTCAGCGGTATTTCCACTGACCACCTTTAATTATCTCCATCAGCTGGCCAGACTCTCTTTTCTGCCGCAGCTGTTAAACAGCCAGGGCTTACTGCCGGCTAAGCCGCATCGTCCCTATTTGCGCGCCGGTTTCAGCGTGGCGCAGCGTGCGCAGGCGATTCTCGATCATTATCAATTGATGGACAAGCTGGCGAATAATCAGCTGCGCCAGTTGCTGCTGAGCCCGAGCGGTAATCTGCTTGCCCGTTTCAGCGGCAAAAACGAGGAGCAGTTTGCGATTTATTGCTGCTCCGGCCATTACGACCGGGAAGGGGAAATTACGCTGCTGCTTAATTATCAGGACATGACGCTGGCCTCGCTGTCATTCTCTATTATTCAGGAACAGCAGCAGCGCACGCTATTAATTGGGGGCTTGCAGGGGCCGCGGAAACATATTTCCAGTGACGTTATTCGCGATGCCACCAAAGCCGCGCACGGCGTATTTCCTAAGCGTCTGCTGATGGAAGCGGTATTTATTCTGGCGGCACAGTGCGGCGTACAGGCCATTACCGCCGTCGGCGATACCACTCATGTTTTCCGCAGCCTGCGCTACCGTCACAGCAAAGGTGATAAATTCTTTGCCAGCTATAGCGAGTTCTGGCTGTCACTGGGCGGGGAAATGCGGGGTGATGAGCTGTTTACGCTGCCGCTGAGCATGGCTCGTAAAGATCTGGAAGAGATTGCCAGCAAGAAGCGCGCGGAGTATCGCCGCCGCTATGCCTTGCTGGATACGCTGGCGCAGCAGGTGCTGCAGGCTGCCGGGGCAGAACGCGACGTGGCCCACGCCGCGTAACGGCAATCAGAACGGCTGCTTCGCGTAGCCGGTCATCACCTTCAGCCCCATCTCGCGTCCCAGCGCGGTCATCGGGTGTACCACCACCAGGCCGCGCACGCTTTTCTTCAGCGCGCCCATGTTGGCCTGCTCTTTTTTGGTGATTTCACGGCTGAACGGCAGCTTTTTCAGCTGCTGCGCTTCTTTGCTCAGCTTCTCTTCGCGCACGTTGCGCAGACGCTCAATTTCCTGCACCAGCGTCTCTTTCTCTTTCAGCAGCGCGCCAAGCTTTTCGGCATCGCCCGCTTCAAGCAGCTGCGGTTCTTTGCGATTCAGCGCGTCCAGCTGGTCGCTGAGACGTTTAATCTCGGCTTTTTCTTGTTCTTTCATTGGGAAAACTCATTAAGGAAAACAGGCAAAGGATACATCAAATCCGCCCGCTTTTGCAGCGCAGCGACAACAGAGGCAACGGGATAATCGGGTGCAGCGCGGCGTGCGGGCAAAAAAATACCCAGCGCAAGGCTGGGTATTGGCTGGAATTACAGAATGAAGCGGCTGAGATCTTCGTCGGCCACCAGTTCATCCAGATGCTGACCAACGTATTCGGCATCGATGGTGATCGATTCGCCGTGGCGATCGCTGGCGTCGTAGGAGATATCTTCCATCAGACGCTCCAGCACGGTGTGCAGACGACGTGCACCGATGTTCTCGGTGGTTTCGTTCACCTGCCACGCCGCTTCGGCGATGCGACGAATGCCGTCTTCGGTGAATTCAACGTTAACGCCTTCGGTGCCCATCAGCGCTTTGTACTGTACAGTCACGGACGCGTTCGGCTCGGTCAGGATGCGTTCGAAATCATTGACCGTCAGCGCCTGCAGCTCAACGCGAATCGGCAGACGACCCTGCAGCTCCGGAATCAGATCCGACGGGCTGGCCACCTGGAACGCACCGGAGGCGATAAACAGGATATGGTCGGTTTTGACCATGCCGTGTTTAGTGGACACGGTGCAGCCTTCCACCAGCGGCAGCAGATCGCGCTGTACGCCCTCACGTGACACATCCGGGCCCGACGACTGGCCGCCGCGCTTACAGATTTTGTCGATTTCGTCGATGAACACGATACCGTGCTGTTCAACCGCGTCGATGGCGTCCTGCTTCAGCTCTTCCGGGTTCACCAGCTTGGCCGCTTCTTCTTCTATCAGCAGCTTCATCGCGTCTTTAATTTTCAGCTTACGCGGTTTCTGCTTCTGGCCGCCGAGGTTCTGGAACATCGACTGCAGCTGGCTGGTCATCTCTTCCATGCCCGGAGGCGCCATGATTTCAACGCCCATCGGTGCAGCAGCCAGATCGATCTCAATCTCTTTGTCATCCAGCTGGCCTTCGCGCAGCTTTTTGCGGAACGACTGGCGCGCAGCGGACGGCTCAGCGCTCTGTTCCGGCTGGCCCCAGTTGTTTTTCGCTGGCGGGATCAGCACATCCAGAATGCGATCTTCTGCCATCTCTTCAGCGCGGTATTTGTTTTTCTCGATCGCCTGGCTGCGCACCATCTTGATGGCGGAGTCCGTCAGATCGCGAATAATCGAATCCACTTCTTTCCCGACATAGCCCACTTCGGTGAATTTAGTGGCTTCAACTTTGATGAATGGCGCATTGGCCAGCTTCGCCAGACGGCGGGCGATTTCGGTTTTACCGACGCCGGTTGGGCCGATCATCAGGATGTTTTTTGGGGTCACTTCATGGCGCAGCTCTTCGTCAAGCTGCATGCGGCGCCAGCGGTTACGCAGCGCAATGGCGACCGCTTTTTTGGCGCCGTCCTGGCCGATGATGAAGCGGTTAAGCTCGCTGACAATCTCGCGTGGAGTCATCTCAGACATGGTTTTGGTCCTTACGCCTTAGACGGTAATTCTTCGTAGTTAATGTTGTGGTTGGTGTAGATGCAGATATCACCGGCGATATTCAGCGCTTTGGCTACGATATCGTGCGCACCCATCTCCGTGTTCTCCAGCAGCGCGCGGGCGGCTGCCTGGGCGTAAGGCCCGCCGGAACCGATGGCAATCAGGTCATTTTCCGGCTGAATCACGTCACCGTTACCGCTGATGATCAGCGAGGAGTTCTCATCGGCAACCGCCAGCAGCGCTTCAAGGCGGCGCAGCATCCGGTCAGTACGCCAGTCTTTCGCCAGTTCGACCGCGGCTTTCACCAGATGGCCCTGATGCATCTCCAGTTTGCGTTCGAACAGTTCAAACAGGGTAAAGGCATCTGCGGTGCCGCCAGCAAAGCCCGCGATCACTTTGTCGTTGTAAAGACGACGCACCTTTTTAACATTGCCTTTCATTACGGTATTGCCGAGCGTCGCCTGGCCATCACCGCCGATCACGACCCGGCCGTTGCGTCGTACACTTACTATTGTTGTCACGGGCAGACCCCTTGTTGCAGTGGAAAAAAGACACCGCGCAGCGGGCGCGGCGTATCATGCAACCAGATATGGGGTAATCCTGTGGGGTTTCAACCCCCGGCAATATCTGATGCTGCAAATTGCCGGGGGCGAGCAGGGAGGGTTAAGGCAGGGCGAGCGGGATACAGCTGCTGTGGCCGGAGCTGTGCAGGCGCTTCACGGTGCTGTCTGCGCTGCTGCGGTCTTTAAACGGCCCAATCACCACGCGATTCCAGCCGCCGCCAGTCGTGATGCGGCTTTCGAAACCTTCAAACGCCAGACCGGCGCGTACCGATTCCGCCTGATCGGTTCCTTTAAACGAGCCACACTGCACCATCCAGCGCTGGGTGCTCGCTTTCTCTTCCGTTTTGGCTTTGGCGCTCTCCTGCGGCTTCGCCGGCTCGCGAGTGATCGGCGCGGCCTGTTGCTGCTGCTGGCGTGCCGCCTGCTGCTGCAATTCCTGCTGGCGCTGCTGCTGCAACTGTTGCTGACGCTGCTGCTGTAACTGCTGTTGCTGACGCTGCAACTGTTGTTGTTGCTGTTGTGCCTGCTGCTGACGCTGCAGGGTTTGCTGGCGCTGAGCCGGGGTTTGTTCGTTCCACGGCACTTCATTCAGCTGGGTTGGCTGCTGGCGCATATCGGCCTGCATCTGCTCCAGCAGCTGACGCTGTTCGTCGGTCAGCTGAGTTTGCGACTTGATTTCGCCACCGGCAGACGGCTCGGTGGGCGACGGCACGGTCACCTGACGATTTTCCAGCTCTTTGATGTACTTCCAGCGCTCTTCCGGCTTCGGCGGCAGGCCATTACCGTTGGCTTTATGATTCGGAATCACCGGTGTTTCTTCTTTTTTGTGATGCGAGATGAACCATAAACCACCGGCAAAGGTCACCAGCACTGCCACGGCCAGTACTATCATCAGCTTTGAAGTGCCGGAGCCGCCTTTGCTTTTCTTGCTGCGGCCTGCGGGTTTTTTGCGACGCGTCCCTGTTGAACGCCCGCGGCCTACGTAATCTCTCTGTGCCACTTTCGTTCTGATACCCTTCAAAAAAATGCCACTGGGCGTGTAAATGGGGTGTTAATTTTGCCCGGCAAGGAATGCGTCATGTTACTCAAGGGCTGGAACTTTGACCAGCACAGTCTGCCTTCAGAATCTGCTGAAAATGCAGGGTTCCCGCATTCATTTTTCGCGTTTTGCTGCCGGTGCAGTACTGCCGCGGACGCGGAGTTCGGCGTCGAGCAGGCGTGAACCGTTGTTGACCCGTTTGCCCTGCAGCTCATCCAGCAGCAGCAGCATCGCTTCGCGGCCAATGGCAAAACGCGGCTGTGCCACGGTGGTCAGGGGCGGATCGTAGTATTGCGCCAGCTCGATATCATCGAAGCCGACCACCGACAGATCCTGCGGAATACGCATTCCCAGCTTGCGCGCCTGGTTCATCGCGCCAAGCGCCATCAGATCGCTATGGCAGAACAGGGCTTTCGGCGGCTGCGGCAGGCTCATCAGCTGCTTCAGCGCGCTGGCACCGGCTTCAAAGGTGAAGTCGCCGTGCACAATCAGCGTGGGATCAATGGCGATATTGCTGCGGCGCAGCGCCTGGATGTAGCCCTGCAGCCGATACTGGCTGAGCGGGATATGTTCCGGTCCGGTGATGCAGGCGATCTGCCGATGGCCCAGCTGTAACAGATGATTCACCGCTTCAAAGGCCGCGGTCAGGTTATCGATATGCACCGTGGGCAGCGCCATCTCCGGCGCGAACTCGTTGCCCATCACCATCGGCGGCAGATTGCGCTGATCTTCAATGCCGGCGTCAAACGGCAGCTGCGAACCCAGCAGTACCATGCCGTCAATCTGGCGCGTCAGCATCAGGTTAAGGAAGGTTTTCTCCTGCTGATCCTGATGGGCGCAGTCACCAATCAGCACCAGATAGCCTTCCTGCGCGGCGGTCACTTCCACGCCGCGGATAATCTCGCTGAAGAAAGGGTCACAGATGTCCGGCACAATCACCAGAATGGTTTGCGTGTCGCCGCGTTTGGCGTTGCGCGCCAGACCATGCGGCGCATAGCCGACGGCCTGCACCGCCTGTTCCACTTTCTGCCGGGTCGCGGCGGAGACTTTTTCCGGATTCATCAGCGCGCGCGAAACCGTGGCGGTGGAGACGCCAGCCTGCTCGGCCACATCTTTCATGGTGGCTGCCGATGAGGGTTGCTTCTGATCCAACGTTAACTCCTGACGCGGTACAGCGCATAGATATTCACACATAGCCGGCCCAGTGCCGGGACGGGCACTATTGTTAACCCAACGCCGTGTGAGGTTGTTACTTAATTTGCATAAAAATTGTGACTTGTGCGACTTTTTTCGATCTGGCTCGCAGATGTGGCGCGGCTTAACTCTCGGTGGGGTCGATATCCAGCGTCCATTTGACTTTGCGCGCGGCGGGCAGGGTGGTGACCAGCGGCAGTGAACTGCTCAGCAACTGCTGCAGCCGCTTGCGCGATGGATGCTGTAGCAGCAGTTGCCAGCGCCAGCGTCCGCTGCGCTTCGGTGCCAGCGCCGGCACCGGCCCCATCAGCCACATCGCCTCATCTTTGAGCGGGCTGGCTTCCAGCAGGTTACGTAGCTGCGTAAGGAACTCCGCCGCCTGCGCGTTATCCAGATCTTCAGCGCGAAACAGTGCGTGGCTGGTCCACGGTGGCAGCTGCACTGACTGACGCTCCAGCAGCGTCTGATCGGCAAACGCAAAATAGCCGCGATGCAGCAGCGTTTGCAGCAGTGGATGTTCCGGATGGTGCGTCTGCAGTAACACTTCGCCCTGCTTACCGGCGCGGCCGGCGCGCCCTGCGACCTGCGTATAGAGCTGGGCAAAGCGCTCGGCGGCACGGAAATCCGCAGAAAACAGCGCGCCATCGACATCCAGCAGCGATACCAGCGTCACGTCCGGGAAGTGATGGCCTTTGGCCAGCATCTGCGTGCCGACCAGAATGCGCGCCCCGCCGCGATGCACATCGGCCAGATGCTGTTCCAGCGCGCCTTTGCGGCTGGTGGTGTCGCGATCGATGCGCGACACCGGTACGCCAGGAAACAGCATGCTGAGCTGCTGCTCCAGCTGTTCCGTGCCCACGCCGACCGGCAGCAGATGGGTTGAACCGCAGCCCGGACACTGATGCGGCAGCGGACGCTGGCTGTCGCAGTGGTGACAGCGCAGCTGACGATGCTGCTGATGCAGCGTGTAATAACTGTCGCAGCGCTGGCACTCCGCCAGCCAGCCGCAGTCGTGGCACATCAGCGCTGGCGAAAAGCCGCGGCGATTGAGAAACAGCAGAACCTGATTATCCGCCTGCAGGTGCTGGCGCATCTTGCCCAGCAGCGCTGGCGCGAGACCGCCTTTCAGCTGCTGCCCCTTGAGATCGATTAGCTGCTGCAGCGCCGGTTTGGCGTTACCGGCGCGTTTGGTCAGGTTGAGCTGGCGATATTTGCCGACACGCACGTTGTGCAGCGTCTCCAGCGCCGGCGTCGCCGAGCCCATCACAATCGGCACATCTTCTTCGTGAGCGCGGAATACCGCCAGATCGCGCGCCTGGTAGCGCCAGCCCTCCTGCTGTTTGTAGGAGCTGTCGTGTTCTTCATCAATGATGATCACGCCCGGCCGCGCCAGCGGTGTGAACAGCGCGGATCGTGTGCCGATAACAATGGCGGTCTCGCCGCTGCGCGCGCGCAGCCAGACCGCCAGACGCTCGCTGTCATTGAGCGCCGAGTGCAGCACATCAATCGGCGCATCGAAGCGTTCACGGAAACGGGCGATGGTTTGCGGCGTCAGGCCAATTTCCGGCACCAGCACCAGCGCCTGTTTGCCGCGCGCCAGCACATTCTCCAGCACGCTGAGATAGACCTCGGTTTTACCCGATCCGGTGATGCCTGCCAGCAGCCACGCGGCGTAATGCTCGTCCTCGCTGCGAATGGCGCCCACCGCCATCGCCTGATCGGTATTCAGCCGCAGCCGTTCACCTTTCACCGCAAAACTGGCGCGCCAGTCGTGCTGCTGTGGCGCATGTTCGCGCAGGTCGCACAGCCCTTTAGCGCGCAGTGCCTGCAGCGCGGCATCGGTAAAATCCTGCTCGCCGAGCTGGTGACGATACAGCGGTCGCTGACGCAACGCCGCCAGCGCCTGCTGCTGTTTCGGCGCGCGCTTCAGGCTTTCCAGCGCCACTTCGCGCCCGGCTTCGTTCACTACCCACTGCCACAGCGGCGCTTCCTGGGCCGGCTTGCCCTGACGTAGCAGCACCGGCAGCGCATGGCTGAGCACTTCGCCGAGCGGAGAGTGATAGTAGCCAGCGGCCCAGTTGAGGATGCGCCACAGCGCGGGTGAGAACAGCGAGCGGTCGTCGAGCAACGCATCAATCTGCTTCAGCTGGGCAAGGGGAAGATCGCTGGTGGCGTGCGTGCTAACCACGATGCCCGTCATTTTCCGGTTGCCGAACGGTACGCTCACGCGCGCGCCGGCCACCGGCTGCGGCGCATCGGCGGGCAGCAGGTAGTCAAACAGGCGAGGCAGCGGAACGGGCAGGGCAACCTGAACAACGGGCATGTCGATCTCTATCCGGTTCTGTAAAAAGGAGAAGTAGTGTACACGCTGGCGTCACCCCCGTCATACTTCAGCGCGCGGCGGCGCTGGCTGCAGGCGTTTACCCGGAGTGGCAGAGCATGGCGCATTGCGCGGATTTGATCAATGCGCTCATTTTCTGTATACTATGCCGCCTTTGATGAGATGACTCGTCAAAGATACACCATTTATTAACCGCGTGTGGTGCTGTGCAGGTTCGCCTGGCACGGAGAGCGACACGGCCTTTTATGAGGTTCTCCCATGAAACAAGGTATTCACCCGAAATACGAAGCTGTGACCATCACCTGCTCTTGCGGCAACGTGATCAACACCCGTTCAACCATGACTGGTACCCTGAACCTGGACGTGTGCGGCAAATGCCACCCGTTCTACACCGGTAAGCAGCGTGTTGTTGACTCTGGTGGTCGTGTTGATCGCTTTAACAAGCGTTTCAGCATCCCAGGCAGCAAGAAATAAGATTATTTGCCGGCGAATCTTCACGATTCGGTTGCAAGAAAAAACCCAGCCTCGGCTGGGTTTTTTTATTTCTGGCCTCAGTATTCCCAGCTGTCGGGATCGATGCCCATCTCACGCATAATCTGTTTTGCTTCTTCCGGAATCTCGTCGCTGCGCTCTTTACGCAGATCAACATCATTCGGCAGCGGTTGCCCGGTGAAGGCATGCAAAAAGGCTTCGCACAGCAGTTCGCTGTTGGTGGCGTGACGCAGATTGTTCACCTGACGACGGGTACGCTCATCCGTTAAAATCTTCAGCACTTTCAGCGGGATAGAAACTGTAATCTTCTTAACCTGCTCGCTCTTCTTACCGTGTTCAGCGTAAGGGCTGATATATTCGCCGTTCCATTCAGCCATGGGTTACCTTAATCAATAAAAAGTTGAATATGGGGAAATCCGTTGATTATGCCCGATTTTTCGATGCCTGACCGCTTAAACTGCCGGTTTTATGCTTACACATCGCGTTTCACAGGAAAGCGCGCTGAACACCAGGCGATGACGCGTAATTTTAGCGGGTATTGCGGCTTTGCTCAATCTATACGCAAAGACATTTAGATGTCCAGATGTATTGACGTCCAGTTGCGGAATGTTATTCTGTTGCCACTTTTTTATTACACTTCAGGAACAGTAAGCACCATGACGCGTAAACAGGCAACCATCGCAGTACGCAGCGGTTTGAATGATGACGAGCAATATGGCTGCGTTGTCCCACCGATTCACCTCTCCAGCACCTATAACTTCCTCGATTTCAACGAGCCGCGCGCGCATGACTATTCACGCCGTGGTAACCCGACGCGCGATGTGGTCCAGCGCGCGCTGGCTGAGCTGGAAGGGGGCGCGGGCGCTGTGCTGACCAACACCGGGATGTCGGCGATTCATCTGGTGACGACGGTGTTCCTGAAGCCAGGCGATCTGCTGGTGGCGCCGCACGACTGCTACGGCGGCAGCTATCGTCTGTTTGACAGCCTGAGCAAGCGCGGCGCTTACCGCGTGAAGTTTGTCGATCAGGGCGATGAAGCGGCGCTGGCGGCGGCGCTGGCGGAAAAACCAAAGCTGGTGCTGGTCGAAAGCCCGAGCAATCCGCTGCTGCGCGTGGTGGACATTGCGGCCATCTGCGCCGCCGCGCGTGCTGCCGGTGCGGTGAGCGTAGTGGACAACACCTTCCTCAGCCCGGCGCTGCAGAACCCGCTGGCGCTGGGTGCCGATCTGGTGATCCACTCCTGCACCAAATATCTCAATGGTCACTCGGACGTGGTGGCCGGTGCGGTCATTGCTAAAGATCCGGCGCTGGTCACGGAACTCGCCTGGTGGGCGAATAACATTGGCGTCACCGGCGCGGCGTTTGACAGCTATCTGCTGCTGCGCGGCCTGCGCACCCTGGCACCGCGCATGGCGGCGGCGCAGCGTAACGCACTGGCGATTGTTGATTACCTGAAGCAACAACCGCTGGTGAAAAAGCTGTATCATCCGTCTCTGCCAGAGAACGCCGGCCACCAGTTTGCCGCGCGTCAGCAGCGCGGTTTTGGCGCCATGCTCAGTTTTGAACTCGACGCCGATGAGGCGCGGCTGCGCCGCTTCCTGAAAGCGCTGCAGCTGTTTACGCTAGCGGAGTCGCTGGGCGGCGTGGAAAGTCTGATTTCGCATACCGCCACCATGACGCACGCCGGCATGTCGGCGGACGCGCGTGCCGCAGCGGGCATTTCCGACTCGCTGCTGCGTATTTCTGTCGGAATTGAAGATCACGAAGATTTAATCGCCGACCTGGATAATGCATTCAGGATCGCAGCCGAGGGGTAACCATGACGATTTCAGCAGGCGCGGGAACGCCGATCAAGCAGTTGCATAAATTTGGTGGCAGTAGCCTGGCCGACGCGCGCTGTTATCAGCGCGTCGCCGGTATCATGGCCGATTACAGCCAGCCGGGCGACTTAATGGTGGTCTCTGCCGCAGGCAGCACCACTAACCAGCTGATCAGCTGGCTCAAGCTGAGCCAGAGCGATCGCTTATCGGCCCATCAGGTGCAACAGGCGTTACGCCGTTTTCACAGCGAGCTGATCGCTGCACTGCTGCCTGCTGAATATGCAGAAACCCTGACCGCAGCCTTCATCCGCGATCTTGAACGCCTGGCGGCGCTGCTCGACGGCGCCATCACCGATGCGGTGTACGCCGAAGTGGTTGGCCACGGCGAAATCTGGTCGGCGCGCCTGATGGCGGCGGTACTCAGCCAGCGCGATATCGAAGCGGCGTGGCTGGACGCACGCGACTTCCTGCGTGCCGAACGTGCGGCACAGCCGCAGGTAGATGAAGGCAAATCCTGGCCGCTGCTGCAGGCGCTGCTGGCGCAGCATCCGCATAAGCGTCTGGTAGTCACTGGCTTTATCAGCCGCAGCGAAGCGGGCGAAACCGTACTGCTCGGCCGTAACGGCTCTGACTACTCGGCAACACAGATTGGCGCGCTGGCGGGCGTGAACCGCGTCACCATCTGGAGCGACGTGGCGGGCGTTTACAGTGCGGACCCGCGCAAGGTTTCCGATGCCTGCCTGCTGCCGCTACTGCGGCTGGATGAGGCCAGCGAGCTGGCCCGACTGGCGGCGCCGGTGCTGCACACGCGTACGCTGCAGCCGGTCTCCAACAGCGACATCGATTTACAGCTGCGCTGTAGCTATCAGCCGGAGCAGGGCTCAACGCGCATTGAGCGCGTGCTGGCGTCCGGCACCGGCGCGCGCATTGTCACCAGCCACGACGATGTCTGCCTGGTTGAGATTCAGATTCCCGATAGCCACGATTTTGCTACCCAGCAGAAAGAGATCGATCTGCTGCTGAAGCGCGCGCAGCTGCGTCCGCTGGCGATGGGTATCCATCCGGATCGTCGCCTGCTGCAGCTGTGTTACACCTCGGAAGTGGTCAACAGCGCCTTCAACCTGCTGCAGGACGCGGCGCTGCCCGGTCATCTGCAGCTGCGCGACGGTCTGGCGCTGGTGGCGCTGGTCGGTGCTGGCGTAACGCGTAATCCGCTGCACAGCCATCGCTTCTGGCAGCAGATCAAAGACCAGCCGGTCGAATTCGTCTGGCAGTCAGAAGATCACATCAGCCTGGTGGCGGTGCTGCGCGTCGGACCGACCCAGCATCTGATTCAGGGACTGCACCAGTCGCTGTTCCGCGCCGAGAAGCGCATCGGCCTGATTCTGTTTGGCAAAGGCAATATCGGTTCACGCTGGCTGGAGCTGTTCGCGCGCGAGCAGGAGACGCTGTCGGCGCGTACCGGGTTTGAATTTGTGCTGGCGGGCGTGGCGGACAGTAGCCGCAGCCTGCTGAGCTACGACGGTCTCGACGCCAGCCGGGCGCTGGCCTTCTTTGATGATGAAGCCGAAGCGCGCGACGAAGAGTCGCTGTTCCTGTGGATGCGCGCGCACCCGTTTGACGATCTGGTGGTGCTCGACGTCACCGCCAGTGATTCGCTGGCGCAGCAGTATCACGATTTTGCCAGCCACGGCTTCCACGTCATCAGCGCCAACAAAGTGGCCGGCGCTGCCAGCGGCCAGAGCTGGCGTCAGGTACGCGATGCCTTCGCCAAAACCGGTCGCCACTGGCTGTATAACGCGACCGTGGGTGCCGGATTGCCGGTCAATCATACGGTGCGCGACCTGCGTGAAAGCGGCGACAGCATTCTGGCGATCAGCGGTATCTTCTCCGGCACCCTGTCGTGGCTGTTCCTGCAGTTTGACGGCACGGTGCCGTTCAGCGAGCTGGTCGATCAGGCGTGGCAGCAGGGCTTAACCGAGCCCGACCCGCGCGTCGATCTCTCCGGTCAGGATGTGATGCGCAAACTGGTGATTCTGGCGCGCGAAGCCGGTTACGATATCGAGCCGGATCAGGTGCGGGTTGAATCACTGGTGCCGTCACAGTGCGAAGGTGAATCCATCGACCACTTCTTTGAAAACGCCGACGAGCTGAACGAGCAGATGCTGCAGCGCTTCGAAGCCGCACAGGAGATGGGGCTGGTGCTGCGCTACGTGGCGCGTTTCGATGCCAACGGTAAAGCGCGCGTTGGCGTGGAAGCGGTGCGTCCGGAGCATCCGCTGGCGGCGCTGCTGCCGTGCGATAACGTGTTTGCCATCGAAAGCCGCTGGTATCGCGACAATCCGCTGGTGATCCGCGGGCCAGGTGCCGGCCGGGATGTCACCGCCGGTGCGCTACAGTCTGATATCAATCGTCTCGCCCAACTGCTGTAAACCTGCTGCGCAGACGGCGTCCGCTGTCTGCGTTTTTTCCTCTGCTTCCCCCGTCAGGTGAATCCCTTTCACTTTGGTTGAATATTTGTCACGCCCGGCAAGCAATTTTATGTTGACGCTAAGCTGAAGATCGTTCATTTTGTGCATCTGGACGTCTAAACGTATGGATGTTCGCGGTTCGCAAATTAATCGATATGTGATGATGAGGTAACAGGATGAGTTTCTTTCATGCTAATCAGCGCGAAGCGCTGAACCAGAGCCTGGCTGAGCTGAACGGGCAAATTAATGTCTCTTTTGAGTTTTTCCCGCCCCGCACCAGCGAAATGGAAGCAACCCTGTGGAACTCAATCGACCGCCTGAGCAGCCTGAAACCCAAATTCGTCTCGGTCACTTACGGAGCCAACTCCGGCGAGCGCGATCGCACTCACAGCATCATCAAAGGCATTAAAGAGCGCACCGGACTGGAAGCGGCACCGCACCTCACCTGTATTGATGCGACGCGTGATGAACTGCGCGCCATTGCGCGTGACTACTGGAATAACGGCATTCGTCATATCGTGGCGCTGCGCGGCGATTTACCACCGGGCGGCGGCAAACCAGACATGTACGGCAGCGATCTGGTGTCGCTGCTGAAAGAGGTCGGTGATTTCGACATCTCGGTAGCGGCCTATCCCGAAGTGCATCCGGAAGCGAAGAGTGCGCAGGCAGATCTGATCAACCTGAAGCGAAAAATTGATGCCGGCGCCAGTCGCGCGATCACCCAGTTTTTCTTCGATGTGGAGAGCTATCTGCGCTTTCGCGATCGCTGCGTGGCCACCGGTATCGACGTGGAGATCGTGCCGGGCATTCTGCCGGTCTCCAACTTTAAACAGCTGCAGCGTTTCGCCACCATGACCAACGTGCGCGTACCGGGCTGGATGAACGCCATGTTTGACGGGCTGGATGATGATGCGGAAACGCGCAAAATGGTCGGTGCCAACATCGCCATGGACATGGTGAAAATCCTGTCGCGCGAAGGGGTGAAGGACTTTCATTTCTACACGCTGAACCGCGCCGAGATGAGCTACGCTATCTGCCACACGCTGGGTGTTCGCCCGACGCTGGCGGCATAAGCGTGAAAGGATAAAAAAGAGAAGGGGGCCTCAGGGCCCCCTTTTTGCTGTGCGAGGCGTGATGCGCCGCCAGCCGTTAGCCGGTGTTACGCATGCCGGCCGCGACGCCAGCGATAGTGACCATCAGCGCCTGTTCTACGCGCGCATCAGGTTCGTCGCCGCGCTCTTCCTGCGCACGCGCACGCTGCAGCAGTTCCGCCTGCAGCACGTTGAGCGGATCGGTGTAGACGTTACGCAGCGCAATGGATTCGGCGATCCACGGCTGGTCCGCCATCAGATGCGCATCGTTCGCGATGGTCAGCACCGCTTTGATGTCGGCATCGAGCTGATCGCGCAGCTGTTTGCCGAGCGGCCACAGCGATTTATCCACCAGACGCTGATCGTAATACTCCGCCAGCCACAGGTCAGCCTTCGAGAACACCATCTCCAGCATGCCGAGGCGCGTGGCGAAGAACGGCCATTCGCTGCACATAGTTTCCAGCTGATCCTGATGGCCTTCGTCCATCGCTTTCTGCAGCGCCGCGCCGGCCCCCAGCCACGCGGGCAGCATCAGGCGGTTCTGCGTCCAGGCGAAGATCCACGGAATGGCGCGCAGCGACTCAACGCCGCCGGTCGGACGCCGTTTCGCCGGGCGCGACCCGAGCGGCAGTTTGCCCAGCTCCTGCTCTGGCGTCGCCGAGCGGAAGTAGGGTACGAAGTCCGGATTTTCACGCACATAGCCGCGGTACATGGCGCACGAATAGGCTGACAGACCGTTCATGATTTCCTGCCATTCGCGTTTTGGCTCCGGCGGTGGCAGCAGGTTGGCTTCCAGAATCGCCCCGGTGTAGAGCGACAGGCTGGCGATGGTGACTTCCGGCAGGCCATATTTGAAGCGGATCATTTCGCCCTGTTCGGTCACGCGCAGGCCGCCTTTCAGGCTGCCCGGCGGCTGTGACAGTAGTGCTGCATGCGCCGGTGCGCCACCGCGGCCAATCGAACCGCCGCGTCCGTGGAACAGCGTCAGGGTAATGCCGGCTTTGTCGCAGGTTTTAATCAGTGCATCCTGGGCCTGATACTGCGCCCAGCTGGCTGCCATCACGCCAGCATCTTTTGCCGAGTCGGAATAGCCAATCATCACCATCTGCTTGCCGTTGATGAAGCCGCGATACCAGTCGATATTCAGCAGCTGGCTCATCACGTCATTGGCGTTGTTGAGATCGTCGAGGGTTTCAAACAGCGGCGCCACCGGCATTGCGTAAGGGATGCCGGCCTCTTTCAGCAGCAGATGCACCGCCAGCACGTCAGACGGCGTTTTGGCCATCGAAATCACATAGGCGGCAATCGAGCCCTGCGGCGCTTCTGCCGCTACTTTACAGGTATCCAGCACTTCACGCGTGTTGTCGCTGGGCTCCCACTGCCGCGGCAGCAGCGGCCGCTTGGAATTCAGTTCACGGATCAGGAACGCCTGCTTATCGGCTTCTGACCAGCTTTCATAGTCGCCCAGTCCGAGATAGCGCGTCACTTCGGCAATCGCTTCGGTGTGGCGGGTGCTCTCCTGACGGATATCGATGCGCACCAGCGGCACGCCGAAGCACTTCACGCGGCGCAGCGTATCCAGCAGCTGGCCGTTGGCGATAATGCCCATGCCGCACTGCTGCAGCGACTGGTAAATAGCAAACAGTGGCTGCCACAGCTGATCGTTTGAAACCAGCAGATCGGCCGGACGCGGCAGGCGCTCACCCTTCAGACGGCGCTCCAGATAGCTCTGGGTGCTCATCAGCTGGCTGCGGATACGCTTCAGAATCACACGATACGGCTCCAGCGCCTCCGCATCGCCACACAGTTCGCGCACTTCGTCGCTGCACTCGGACATCGACAGCTCGGACACCAGCACGCCGATGTCGCGCAGGAACAGGTCGGCGGCTTTCCAGCGGCTTAGCTGCATTACGTGGCGGGTAATCGGTGCGGTGACGTTCGGGTTACCGTCACGGTCGCCGCCCATCCACGAGGTAAATTTGATTGGCACAAAATCCACCGGCAGCTGGATGCCGAAGCTCTCTTCCACCTGCTGGTTCAGCTCGCGCAGAAACGCTGGCACGCCTTCCCACAGGCTGTTCTCCACCACCGCGAAGCCCCATTTGGCTTCATCTACCGGCGTCGGGCGATATTTACGGATCTCATCGGTGTGCCATGCCTGCGCTACCAGCTGACGCAGACGGCGCATAACCTGGTTGCGTTCGTAGTCGGTGATGTCACTGTGGTCGAGCTGCTGCAGACAGCTGTTCACTTCGCCCAGCTTGTGGATCAGCGTGCGGCGGGTAATTTCGGTCGGGTGGGCGGTGAGCACCAGCTCCAGCGACAGCTCCTCAATCGCCTGGCGGATGGCCGGCTCGCTGAGATCGCTCTGCTGCTTCAGGCGCTCGAAGGTCTTTTTCAGCAGCTCCGGATGGTTAGCACCGTCGCCGCTGCGCGAAATGGTTTGATACTGTTCTGCCACGTTGGTGAGGTTAAGGAACTGGCTGAACGCGCGTGCCACCGGCAGCAGCTCGTCGTTAGACAGGTTTTGCAGCGTGGAGAGCAGTTCCTTACGATGAGTGTCATTTCCTGCACGGGATGACTTAGAGAGCTTGCGGATGGTCTCCACCCGATCGAGGATGTTCTCTCCCAGTGCATCCTTTATCGTATCCCCGAGCAGTTTGCCGAGCATACTGACATTACTTCGCATTGCGGAATATTGTTCGTTCATGTGACCCTGACACCCTTATCGTCTTAAATATAAAACCTCTATACCCAACGGGCATAACATCGTCTTTTATCTAGCCACGGTTCTTCCTGTTCGTCAATTGACTTAAATTGCCGGTATCGTGCTGCTAACTATCGGAAATTCATCGAATTTAATTGACAGGAGGTGGGATAAGTTATTCTTATTATCAAATCCCGGATAATGACGGGGCAATTTGCTGATTTCGCAGTGAAATGCCCCATCTTTTAATCATCAATGGCAAAAATGCTGTACAACCTGAGTGATAAGCGCATGAGTCGGCTTAATAAATGCAGTATCAATAAACTCATCTGGCTGATGCGCCTGATTGATGGATCCAGGCCCTAATACCAGCGTCGGGCACAACTGCTGGATAAACGGCGCTTCGGTGCAGTAATTCACCACTTCTGTCGGCACGCCCAGCAGCTTCTCCACCACTTTGACCAGTTCATGATCGGCCGGGCATTCGTAACCGGGAATCGGCGGATGCAGCTCACCTACGGTCAGACGGCCCGGCCAGCGCGCGCTCACCGGTGCCAGCGCTTCATTGAGTAAACCGTCGAGATCGCTCAGCGTCAGTCCCGGCAGCGGACGGATATCCATATGCAGCTCGCAGCAGGCGCAGATGCGGTTCGCCGCGTCGCCGCCGTGGATATGGCCAAAATTCATGGTCGGATATGGAATGGCGAAGCCGTCGTGGTGATAGCGCTCTTTCAGCGTATTACGCAACTGCATCAGCTGAGTAATGGATTCATGCATCAGCTCGATAGCGTTCACGCCGCGCGCCGGATCGCTGGAGTGCCCGGACTGACCCTGAATGCGTATGGCGTGCGACAGATGGCCTTTGTGGGCGCGCACCGGTTTCAGCGACGTCGGTTCGCCGATGATGGCGCAGTCCGGCCGCAGCTGGGTCGATTCAGAGAAGTATTTCGCGCCGGCCATCGTGGTTTCTTCATCGGCGGTGGCGAGGATGTACAGCGGTTTGCTGAGCTTCGTCACGTCAACGTCACGCAGCGCATCAAGAATAAAGGCAAAGAAGCCTTTCATGTCGGCGGTGCCTAAGCCGTACAGCTTGTTGTCGTGTTCGGTCAGGGTGAAGGGATCGCGCGTCCAGCGGCCGTCGTCGTACGGCACGGTGTCGGTATGGCCCGCCAGCAGCAGGCCACCTGCGCCGCTGCCGCTGCGCGCCAGTAGATTGAATTTGTGGCGTGTACCCGGCACCGGCTGGACTTCCACGCTGAAGCCGAGATCGCGGAACCAGCCCGCCAGCAAATTGATTAAAGTTTCATTGCTCTGATCCAGCGCGCTGTC
>NZ_SDFT01000045.1:0-1229 GCF_004916815.1 Pantoea sp. R102 | reverse complement strand
TGAATCGCCACGGATAATCTAGACACTTTCGAGCCGTTGATAATATTTGTTTTCGTATTCAGTTGGTGGCATCTGATCGCTCGAGCCATGCCGACGCTTACTGTTATAAAACATTTCGATGTAATCAAAAATATCACTGCGGGCTTCTTCCCGTGTTCCGTAGATCTTTTTCTTAATCCGTTCGCGTTTCAGTAGCTGGAAAAAGCTTTCCGCAACCGCGTTGTCGTGACAGTTACCGCGACGACTCATGCTGCCTTCCAGACCGTGTGATTTCAGGAACGATTGCCACTCATGGCTCGTGTATTGACTGCCCTGATCAGAATGAACCAGTACCTGTTTTTGAGGATTACGCCTCCACACCGCCATTAATAATGCGTTCAGGACAATCTCTTTTGTCATGCGGGGTTGCATTGACCAGCCGACAACTTTCCGGGAGAACAGGTCAACCACCACGGCCAGATACAGCCAGCCTTCGTGAGTTCGGATGTAGGTTATGTCCGTCACCCAACGCTCATCTGGTGAGTCCGGATTGAACTGCCGCTGGAGCCTGTTCGGTACCACGATGCTGGCTTCGCCTTTACGTGCCCGTGGGCTACGGTACCCAACCTGAGCTTTTATACCGGCACGCTTCATCAGCCGCCAGACCCGGTTCACTCCGCACTGCTGCCCGCTATCCCGCAGGTCCAGATGGATCTTGCGATAACCATAGACGCAGCCAGACGCAAGCCAGAACTGTTTGATCTGCCCGGTCAGCATCTGGTCTGCCTGGTGACGCTGTGAATGTGGCTGCTGAAGCCAGACATAAAATCCACTCGGATGGACGTCCAGAACCCGACAGAGCAAACGAACAGGCCAGCAACGGCGGTTGTCGCGGATAAAGGCGTACCTCAGTCGGACAGTTTTGCGAAGTACGCCGCGGCTTTTTTTAGTATGTCTCTCTCGTCGGTAACCCGCTTCAGCTCTTTCTGGAGTCGGCGGATCTCGGCCTGAGCATCTGACTGTTCTTTATTAGTGGATGAGTCCGGGCCGTACTTCTTTATCCAGGCGTAAAGACTGTGGGTGGTGATATCGAGACGTGTTGCAACGCTGGAAACAGAATGACCGCGATCAACAACCTGTTTGACTGCTTCGATTTTAAACTCTTCGGGATAACGCTTACCGCTCATGGGCACCTCTCTTTAAGCCATCTTAAATGACTCCGAGGTGTCTGTTAAAGCCGTGGCGATTCA
>NZ_SDFT01000044.1:0-65058 GCF_004916815.1 Pantoea sp. R102 | reverse complement strand
GCTGGCGTTTGTTATCAGCTCGGCGCTTACCGGTATGCTGGTCAGCGCCTGGTCATCGCAGGTGATTCTGCTACTGCTGAGCGCAGGCGCGCTGGCGATGCTGTCAGGCATGCTGCTGCCGCCACAAACCCGACCGCAGGGTGAGCTACGCCAGGGCGCCTGCGCTCAGCAGTAGCAGAATCACCTGCGATGACCAGGCGCTGACCAGCATACCGGTAAGCGCCGAGCTGATAACAAACGCCAGCGAGCCCCACAGCCGTACCGGACCATAGGCCAGCCCGATTTGCTGTGTCCAGGTGGCCGCCAGCGCATCACTCAGCGGCACCAGCGGCGAGAAGAACAGGTTAAAACCAATCATCACCAGCAGCAGCCATAGCCACTGACTGCCCAGCCAGAAACCGAGCGCGAACAGACAGGTCGCCAGCGCCAGCAGGCGCAGCGCAACAATCAGCTGCGCTGGATTTTTCACCTGCGAAGCAATCAACAGGCTGCCGGCAAAGCGCGCCACCATGCCACAGCCGAGCAGCAGGCCAATTTTTTCCGCATCCAGCCCGTTGCCTTTCAGCCACACGCTCCAGAACGGCAGATAGATGCCATAGCAGAAAAAGTAGGTGAAGTAGCTCAGTCCCAGCCACCTGGCCGATCCGATGGTCATGTTTCCTCCTGTTGACGCTCCGCCGTGCGCGGAATGGCCGTTACTTTCTCAAAGCCGCCTGCGAAAGGGAATAAAAAAAGGATGGCTTGCGCCATCCTTCTTCACACTGCGGGTTTAGCGCTTATCAGGCATAAACCGGCAGACGGGCACAGATATCCAGCACTTTCTGTTTGGTGCGCTCGATAGTGGCTTCGTCGTTGATATTGTCGAGAACGTCAGCGATCCAGCCCGCCAGTTCGCGCACTTCCGCTTCTTTGAAACCGCGACGGGTCACTGCTGGCGTACCGATACGCACACCGGAGGTCACAAACGGGCTCTTCGGATCGTTAGGTACGCTGTTTTTGTTCACGGTGATGTTAGCGCGGCCCAGAGCGGCATCCGCCTCTTTACCGGTCAGCCCTTTGCTCACCAGATCGATCAGGAATAGGTGGTTGTAAGTACCGCCTGAGACGATGTTGTAACCGCGCTCCAGCAGCACTTCCACCATCGCTTTGGCGTTCTTCGCGACCTGCTGCTGATAAGCCTTGAACTCCGGCTCCATGGCTTCTTTGAACGCCACGGCTTTGCCGGCGATAACGTGCATCAGCGGGCCGCCCTGACCACCCGGGAACACCGCGGAGTTCAGTTTCTTGTACAGCTCTTCGTCGCCGTTTTTCGCCAGGATCAGGCCACCGCGCGGGCCGGCCAGCGTTTTGTGCGTGGTCGAGGTCACGATGTGCGCGTGCGGTACCGGGTTCGGGTAGACATCAGCAGCGATCAGACCGGCAACGTGGGCCATATCAACAAACAGCCAGGCGCCGATGCTGTCGGCGATTTCACGCATTTTGGCCCAGTCGCACACGCCAGAGTAAGCAGAGAAGCCGCCCACGATCATTTTTGGCTTGTGGGTCTGCGCCAGTTCGGCCAGCTCTTCGTAATTGATTTTGCCGGTTTCATCGATGCCGTAAGGGATAACGTTGTACAGTTTACCGGACAGGTTGACCGGCGAACCGTGGGTCAGGTGACCACCGTGTGCCAGGTTCATGCCCAGAATGGTGTCGCCCGGCTGCAGCAGCGCGGTATACACCGCGAAGTTAGCCTGGGAGCCGGAGTGCGGCTGCACGTTAGCGTAATCCGCGCCGAACAGCGCTTTGGCGCGATCGATCGCCAGCTGCTCAACGATATCCACATATTCACATCCGCCGTAGTAGCGTTTGCCCGGATAGCCTTCGGCATATTTGTTGGTGAGCTGTGAACCTTGCGCCTGCATAACGCGTGGGCTGGTGTAGTTTTCCGAAGCAATCAGTTCAATGTGCTCTTCCTGACGCACCTTCTCCTGCTCCATAGCCTGCCACAACTCGGCATCATAATCGGCAATGTTCATATCACGCTTTAACATCCGCATCTCCTGACTCAGCAACTTTTTAACGGCAGTTTAAGCCCCGGCTGGGGGCGAAGGCCAACAGTGTAAACGGTTTTGCCAGGGGACGGTAGCGCCAATCCCCTCTTTTTACGCAAACGATTGGCAAGGCGCTGGCACGGGATTTTTACGCTTTTTAGCCGGGGAAGAAAACCGGATATTTGTTCATCAGCAGCGGGAAAATTTTTCAGCTTTGCGCGCCCGCCAGCAGATTGGCACTCGTCACCCCAGACAAAACGGGGGATTTACAGTGCGCGGCAACAGGCATAACATGCATTTAAAATACATGTTTAAAATTACTCTGAGGATCAGCCCATGCTTGACGCACAAACCATCGCCACCGTGAAATCTACCCTGCCCGCGATTGCTCAACTCGGCCCGCAGCTGACCGGTCACTTTTATCAGCGGATGCTGACGCAGCATCCCGAGCTGAAGAACGTGTTTAACATGAACAACCAGCGCAGCGGCAATCAGCGTGAAGCGCTGTTTAACGCGATCTGCGCGTACGGCAGCAACCTGGAAAACCTCGCGGTGCTGCTGCCGGCGGTGGAGAAAATTGCGCAGAAGCATGCCAGCCTGAATATTCAGCCGGCGCAGTACGCGATTGTCGGGGAAAACCTGCTGGCGACGATTAAAGAGCTGCTCAATCCAGGCGATGAAGTACTGGCGGCGTGGGGCAAAGCCTATGGCGTGCTGGCTGAGGTGTTTATCCAGCGTGAAGCAGCGATTTACCGTGCGTCGGAAGAAAAGGTCGGCGGCTGGCGCGGCGCGCGCGATTTTCGTATCCGTGCGATTACCGCGCAGAGCTCGGTGATCAAAAGCATTGAGCTGGTGCCGAATGATGGAGAGCCGGTGGCGGACTTCCTGCCCGGCCAGTATCTGACCCTCAGTCTGCGCCCGGCGGACAGCGACTACATTCAGCACCGCCAGTATTCGCTGACGCATCTGCCGGATGGCAAAGCCTATCGCATTGCGGTGAAACACGAAGCGCAGGGCAGCGTCTCCGGCTGGCTGCATCAGCATGCGAAGGTCGGCGATATCGTGCAGTGCGCCGCGCCGGCCGGGGATTTCTTCCTGCAGGCAGCGGCGCAGACGCCGGTGACGCTGATCTCAGCCGGCGTCGGGCAAACGCCGCTGTTAGCCATGCTGGCCAGCCTGGCGGAGCAGCAGCACCCGGCCGCGGTATGCTGGCTGCACGCTACCGAAAACGGCGCGCAGCACGCATTTGCTGATGAGGTCGCGGCGCTGGGTGCGCAACTACCGCGCTTTAGCCGCCACGTCTGGTATCGCCAGCCGCAAGCTGACGACGCGGGACGTTACGACGCGCAAGGCCTGATGGATTTAGCCACCGTCTCAACCGCACTGACCCAGCCCGAGGGTCAGTTCTGGATTTGCGGCCCGCTGGCATTCATGCAGTTTGTTGCACGCCAGCTGACCGACGCCGGCATCAGCGCCGACCGCATTCACTACGAGGTGTTCGGTCCGCACAAGGTGCTGTAAATGAAAAAGCCTGCACGCGGCAGGCTTTGTGTCTGGTGAGGAGCGAAGGGCTCAGATGGCCTCTTCGTCTTCCTCGCCGGTACGAATACGCACGACGCGCGCCACGTCAAAGACAAAGATTTTGCCGTCGCCGATTTTACCGGTCTGCGCGGTTTTCATGATGGTTTCTACGCAGGTATCGACGATATCATCGCCCACCACCATCTCGATTTTCACTTTTGGCAGAAAATCGACCATGTATTCGGCACCGCGATACAGCTCGGTGTGGCCTTTCTGACGTCCGAAGCCTTTCACTTCGCTGACCGTCATCCCGGTGATGCCCACTTCTGCTAAGGCTTCACGCACATCATCGAGTTTGAATGGTTTGATAATTGCATCGATCTTTTTCATCACAGATCCTTTTTTCGCTCCCTCCATGATGGACGGGTAACTATGAGTATAAGTGTTCCTGACGCTGCCGCAGCAAGCTACTCTTTAAATTCGCTGGCGTCCAGTTCGTGGCGCGACAGCAGCTTATAAAACTCGGTACGGTTGCGTCCAGCCAGACGCGCCGCATGCGTCACATTACCTTTGGTCATCTGCAGCAGTTTGCGCAGATAGTTAAGCTCAAACTGGTTGCGTGCTTCGACAAAGGTCGGTAGCGCCGTGTTCTCGCCAGCCAGCGCCTGCTCTACCAGCGCGTCACCAATTACCGGCGACGTAGTAAGCGCCACGCACTGCTCAATCACGTTAACCAGCTGGCGCACATTTCCCGGCCAGCTGGCACTCACCAGCCGTTTCATCGCATCGACCGAGAAGCTGCGCACAAACGGTTTGTGGCGATCGGCCGACTGGCGCAGCAGATGGTTGGCCAGCAGCGGGATGTCTTCGGCGCGTTCGTGCAGTGCCGGGATCCTGAGATTCACCACGTTGAGACGATAGTAGAGATCTTCGCGGAAGCTTTTCTTCTCCATCGCCTTCGGCAGATCGCGGTGCGTGGCAGAGATGATGCGCACGTTGATGTCGAGATCGCGGTTGCTGCCCAGCGGGCGCACTTTGCGCTCCTGCAGCACGCGGAGAAGTTTTACCTGCAGCGCCTGCGGCATGTCGCCAATCTCATCGAGAAACAGCGTGCCGCCTTCCGCCGCCTGAAACAGCCCTTCGCGCGCACTTACGGCACCGGTGAAGGCGCCTTTGGCGTGGCCAAACAGCTCGGACTCCAGCAGTTGTTCCGGCAGCGCGCCGCAGTTGATGGCAATGAAAGGTTTGCCGGCGCGCGGACTGGCAGCATGAATCGCCTGCGCCAGTACCTCTTTGCCGGTTCCGCTCTGGCCGTTAATCAATATACTGACGTCAGATTGCGCCACCATGTGCGCCTGCTCCAGCAGCCGCAGCATCAGCGGATTACGCGTGACGATCGCTTCGCGCCAGCCGTCATCGCTGACCGGCGCGCGCTGCGCCAGTGCTTCGTCAATCGCTTTGTATAGCGCATCGCGATCGACCGGTTTGGTCAGAAAGCTGAACACGCCCTGCTGCGTGGCGGCTACCGCGTCCGGAATCGAGCCGTGCGCGGTCAGGATGATGACCGGCAGTCCGGTATGGCGCTTCTGGATTTCAGCAAACAGCGCCAAGCCATCCATTTCATCCATGCGCAGATCGCTGATCACCAAATCGACTTTCTCTTTCTGCAGATGACGCAGGGCTTCCGGCCCGCTGGCCGCGGTCGCTACCTGATAGCCTTCACTGCTGAGACGCATACCGAGCAGCTTGAGTAAGCCCGGATCGTCATCCACCAGCAGTAAGCGTGCGGCCTGTTTCATGGTTACTGCTCCTCGCTTTGGGCATCGCTGACACCGTGCGTGCTGTCGCCGCTGTCCGGCGCTTTGCGCGATGACAGCTGACGCTCGATGTCAGTCAGTCGCTGCAATTTACGCTGGGTATCGTCCAGCGTTTGCCGCAGTTGCGTTTGCTGCTGACGCAGGCGATCCAGTTCAGCGTCATTGCTTTGCTGCAGCGCGGCGTAGCGGCCGCGCGCCTCGCTCAGCTCCAGCTGCGCGGCCTGGTTACTGCGCCACAGCTGCAGCAATGGACGCACCGCCGCCGGATAATCCGCGCTATAGCTGTCGAGCGTATCAACGTACTGACGGCGCTCCACCGGCGTCACGTTGCCGTTCGCCAGCAGGATGCCCTGCTTAAAGGCGCGCGCCCAGTTCTGTACCGGCCAGCGCCGCGCTTCCGCCCGCGCTTCGGCCGCCGACAGCCGCTCACCGCAGTCGATAGCGCGCTGCCAGTAAAGTGGATTGCTCATGGCCGCCGGTGCTTCAATCTGCCAGACATTCTGGCAATCGGCGGCCAGATAATCCGCCAGGCGCACGTCCGGCTCCGGCAGGTTCACCGCACCGCGCGGCGTACTGCTCTGGGGTGGCGCCTGACAGGCGCTCAGGCCGATGACGATCAGTGCGCCGACGAGAAATCGGCTGGATGTGAGTTTCATTAATCAGGCATTCCCGGCGCTGGTAGTCAAAATGATACGAAAACAGACGTCCGCGTCCGTGCGCGTGACCAACTGCAAATCACCCTGCATCCTGCGCAGGCAATCTTTGGCGATGCTTAATCCCAGCCCGCTGCCTTTCACCGGCCCTTTGCGCTGCTGGCTCCCCTGATAAAAGGGCTCAAAGATCATCGCCTGCTCTTCAGCCGGAATCGGCGTGCCGGTGTTCGCCACCTCAATCCACACCTGGTTGCCCTTCTGCTGGCTCTGCAGCCAGATGTTACCGGATTCGCTACCGTAGTTCACGGCGTTCGAGTAGAGGTTATCAATCACCCGCTGCAACAGCGTCGGTTCCGCCAGACAATAGCGGGCCTGCAGATCGATATGCGTGTGCATCTGGCGCGCGCTGGCGGGCAGTGAGTGCACCCTGACGACGCTATCAATGATAGCGTCGATAGCCACCGGTTCCAGCCGCATTGGGCTGTCCGCCAGCCGGCGATTGTAGTCGAGCAGCTGTTCAATCAGTCGCTGCAGATGACGGCTGCTGGTGTCGAGAATGGCGACAACTTCCTGCTGTTCCGCATTGAGCGGGCCGGCAACCTGGTCGGCCAGCAGTTCGGTGCCTTCGCGCAGGCTGGCCAGCG
The DNA here is from genome assembly GCF_004916815.1 of Pantoea sp. R102. NCBI lineage: Bacteria > Pseudomonadati > Pseudomonadota > Gammaproteobacteria > Enterobacterales > Erwiniaceae > Pantoea > Pantoea sp. R102. The sequence continues at coordinate 58,390 of NZ_SDFT01000044.1, read as the reverse complement.
GCGTTTTGAGTTCGTGCGACAGGTGGCGCAGAAACTCATGCCGCTGTGCTTCCAGCCAGCTAAGACGTTCGCTGAGCCAGACTATGCGCTGTCCCAGCGAGCGAATTTCGCGTGGCCCGCGAAAACTGACGCTATTGCCCAGCGTTTTCCCCTCGCCCAGCCGGTTAATCATGCGTTCGACGCGCTTAACCGGGCCGATAATCATGCCGGTGAACAGCAGTACCAGCACCAGACTGATTAAAAACAGTATCAGCGCCTGCCAGCCAAAAAACTGGCCGCGATCGGCAATTTCGCGCTGTAGCTGCAGGCCGCGTGAAAACACCACTTCACGCGTGGCCTGCACCATGCGGGTGTTGGCGGCGGAGAATGCCTCCAGCGCGCTCGCCGCCGGTGCCAGCAGATTGCCGTTATCACACTGCAGCTTTTCCAGCTGCGGCAGCGCGCTCTGCAATATTTTGAACGTTGGCAAATCGGGCAGGCTGGCGGCATGGCTGCTGAGCATCTGGCCGTAGCGGCTCCACTGCGTTTGATACAGGCGTGCCAGACTGGCATCGCCCAGCACGCAATACTGGCGATAGCTACGCTCCAGCTCCAGCGCCGTACGCGCCATCGCCTCACTGCGACGCACGTCGGTAAAGGTGTTGCGGTTGGTGTCCGCCGCCTGATTACTCAATGCTGAAAGGCTTTCCCATGCCTGCCATGCCAGCACCAGCAGCGGCAGCAGCACCAGCAGAAAGGCCATTAAAACCAGTTGCCGCAGGGATCGGGGAAACAGACGCCATCTCTTCACAACCGCGTTTCCTTTGAGGTGAGTTGCAGGCATGCTAGCGAAGTCCGGCAAGGTTAGAAAGGCTGAAAACGAAAACGGCAGGCCTTTTGGCCTGCCGTGAGAGCGACGCCGCAGCATCGCCTGCAAAATAGGTGGAGCCTAACTCAACGTTGCGTCCGGTGCCTGATAACGTTGCAAAGCAAGCGATTATCGGTTGGGTGGACGGCAGGCTCCGTTTGGTGCGTCATTCGATATTTTATGAGCTCAACCGCAGTGCGGGGCAATCATAGACAGGAGAATGAGCAACGTAATAAGTATAGCAAATATCGTGCCAGAAAATAAATAGCCTTGTTAATCAGCATACTGCCAGCTCAGGGAGGGAATTAACGACGCTTTCGGACCGGCTGGTCTGGAAAAAGTGTCGCCGATTAGCAACGGCTTTAACGCGCTAACTTTGCGCCTATAAAAAACAACGATTTAAATGTCACCTTTTAGCGACAACTCAGCCATGGGATTGTCGTCATTTTCCGACATGCCACAGATGTCAGGGAATCACAGCGGATCGAGAGCAGTGTCCACGCGACAAAATTAAAAAAGGCCGCGTTGAGCGGCCTTTGCACGGTGCCCGTGAATGGTCACCGGTAAGAGACAGGATTCAGGTTTAACCCAGCTGCTTGCGCGCGTTGCGGAAAATGCGCATCCACGGGCTGTCTTCGCCCCACTCCGCCGGATGCCACGAATTGCTGACGGTGCGGAACACGCGCTCCGGATGCGGCATCATAATGGTGACGCGCCCGCTTTCGTTGGTCACGGCGGTGATGCCGTTAGGTGAGCCGTTCGGGTTTGCCGGATAGGTCTCGGTGACCTTGCCGAAGTTATCGACGAAGCGCAGCGCCACCAGCCCTTTCGCTTCCAGCTCAGCCAGATGCGCACCGTCACGCACTTCAACAAAACCTTCACCGTGCGAGACGGCAATCGGCATGCGAGAACCGACCATGCCGTCCAGCAGCAGTGACGGGCTGGCGGCCACTTCCACCAGGCTGAAGCGTGCTTCAAAGCGCTCGGACTGGTTACGCACAAAGCGCGGCCACAGCTCGCTGCCCGGAATCAGTTCACGCAGATTCGACATCATCTGGCAGCCGTTACACACGCCCAGCGCCAGCGTCTGCGGACGATGGAAGAAGTTTTCAAACTCGTCACGCACGCGGCTGTTGAACAGAATCGATTTCGCCCAGCCTTCGCCCGCACCCAGCACGTCGCCGTAGGAGAAGCCGCCACAGGCGACCAGCGCGTGGAATTCCTCCAGACCACGACGGCCCGCCAGCAGATCGCTCATGTGCACGTCAACCGCGGTGAAGCCTGCGCGGTGGAAGGCAGCAGCCATCTCAACGTGCGAGTTCACGCCCTGCTCGCGCAGCACGGCAACGCGCGGACGCGCGCCAGTGGCGATCATCGGTGCCGCCACATCCTCTTCCGGACGGAAGGTCAGCTGCACGTTCAGGCCAGGATCGTTATCGTCTTTCTTCGCTTCATGTTCCTGATCGGCACAGGCCGGGTTATCGCGCAGGCGCTGCATCTGCCAGGTGGTTTCAGCCCACCAGGTACGCAGGGTGGTACGGCTTTCGCTGTACACCGCGCTGTCGCCGGAGCGGATAACAAAACGGTCGCCCGGCAGCGCTTTACCGATGACGTGAACATTGCTGCTCAGACCGTGATCGGCAAATACTTTTTCCACAGCCGCGCGGTCGGCAGCGTTAATCTGCAGTACGGCGCCCAGCTCTTCCGTAAACAGTGCTGCCAGCGCATCGCTGCCCAGCGCGGCGATATCCGCCTCAATACCGCAGTGGCCGGTGAAGGCCATCTCAGCCAGCGTGACCAGCAGACCGCCATCCGAGCGGTCGTGGTAAGCCAGCAGTTTCTGCTCGCTGACCAGCGTCTGAATTGCATTGAAGAAGCCAGCCAGCTGCGCGGCATCGCGCACGTCGGCCGGTTTGTCGCCCAGCTGGCGATACACCTGTGACAGCGCCGTGGCGCCGAGGGTGTTAGCACCGTTGCCGAGATCCACCAGCAGCAGCAGGTTGTCGCCTTCCGGCTGCAGCTGTGGCGTTACGGTGCGACGCACATCTTCAACACGTGCAAAAGCCGTAATGACCAGCGACAGCGGCGAAGTCATTTCGCGCTGTTCAGTGCCCTGCTGCCAGCGGGTTTTCATCGACATGGAGTCTTTACCCACCGGAATGGTGATCCCCAGCGCCGGGCACAGCTCTTCGCCCACCGCTTTTACCGCGGCGTACAGGCCAGCGTCTTCGCCCGGGTGACCGGCTGCAGCCATCCAGTTTGCCGACAGCTTCACGCGCTTCAGTGAACCGATCGCGGTCGCGGCCAGGTTGGTCAGCGCTTCGCCCACCGCCAGGCGGCCGGACGCAGCGAAATCAAGCAGCGCTACCGGCGCACGTTCGCCCATGGCAAACGCTTCACCGTGGTAGCTGTCAAGGCTGGCGGTGGTCACGGCGCAGTTCGCCACCGGGATCTGCCACGGCCCGACCATCTGATCGCGCGCCACCATGCCGGTTACGCTGCGGTCACCGATGGTCACCAGGAAGGTTTTTTCCGCCACGGTTGGCAGATGCAGCACGCGGTTTACCGCATCGGCAATGGTAATGCCGTCCCGCACCAGCGCGTCACCTTTCGCCTGCTGGCTGGCCACGTCGCGCGTCATTTTTGGCGTTTTACCCAGCAGCACGTCGAGCGGCATGTCGATCGGTTTGTTATCGAAATGGCTGTCGGCAAGGTTCAGGTGCTGCTCTTCGGTCGCTTCACCAATCACCGCGTACGGCGCACGTTCGCGCTGGCACAGTTCATCGAACAGCGCCAGTTTGTCCGGCGCAACCGCCAGCACATAACGCTCCTGCGACTCGTTACACCACACTTCCAGCGGGCTCATGCCTGGCTCATCGCTAAGGATGTCGCGCAGGTTGAAGTTGCCGCCGCGGCCACCGTCGCTCACCAGCTCCGGCATGGCGTTAGACAGGCCACCGGCACCGACGTCGTGAATAAACAGAATCGGGTTGGCTTCGCCCAGCTGCCAGCAGCGGTCAATCACTTCCTGACAGCGACGCTCCATCTCCGGGTTGTCACGCTGCACCGAGGCGAAGTCGAGATCGGCATCCGACTGGCCGGACGCCATCGAGGACGCCGCGCCGCCGCCAAGGCCGATATTCATCGCCGGACCGCCCAGCACGATCAGCTTCGCGCCAACCACGATCTCTCCCTTCTGCACGTGATCGGCGCGGATGTTACCAATGCCGCCGGCCAGCATGATCGGCTTGTGATAGCCGCGCAGCTCAACGCCGTTGTGGCTGTTGACCTGCTCTTCATAAGTACGGAAATAGCCGTTCAGCGCCGGGCGACCAAATTCGTTGTTGAACGCGGCGCCGCCTAACGGGCCTTCGGTCATGATATCCAGCGCGGTAACAATGCGATCCGGCTTGCCGAAATCCTCTTCCCACGGCTGTTCAAAGCCGGGAATACGCAGGTTGGAAACCGAGAAGCCGACCAGACCCGCTTTCGGCTTCGCGCCGCGTCCAGTGGCACCTTCGTCACGGATTTCCCCGCCGGAACCGGTGGCGGCACCTGGCCATGGCGAAATGGCCGTCGGGTGGTTGTGGGTTTCCACCTTCATCAGGATATGCGCGGCTTCCTGATGGAACTCGTATTCGCCCTGCTGCGCATCCGCGTAGAAACGCCCGACCTCGGAGCCTTCCATCACCGCGGCATTGTCTTTATACGCCGACAGGACGTGTTCCGGATGCTGCTCAAAGGTGTTTTTAATCATTTTAAACAGCGACTTCGGCTGTTTTTCGCCGTCGATAATCCAGTCGGCGTTAAAAATCTTGTGACGACAGTGCTCGGAGTTCGCCTGAGCGAACATATAGAGCTCGATGTCGTTCGGATTGCGGCCCAGTCTGGTGAAGGCATCGAGCAGGTAATCAATTTCGTCATCGGCCAGCGCCAGGCCGAGCGTGCGGTTAGCCTGCTCCAGCGCCTCGCGCCCTCCGCCCAGCACGTCTACGCTTTTCAGCGGCTGCGGCTCATGATGCGCGAACAGCTGTTCTGCCGCGCTGAGCTCCGTAAACACGGTTTCCATCATGCGGTCGTGCAGCAGGCTGGCCAGTTGCTGCCACTGCGCGTCAGTCAGCTGCGGCGCCTGTACATAGAAGGCCAGACCGCGCTCCAGGCGCAATACCTGTGGCAGATCGCAGTTGTGGGCGATATCGGTGGCTTTCGATGACCAGGGAGAAATGGTGCCGGGACGCGGCGTCACCAGCAACAGACGCCCTTGTGGCGCATGTTCGGCGAGAGAAGGACCGTATTTCAGCAGACGCTGCAGGCGGGCTTGCTGTTCCGCGCTGAGCGGTGCGCTGACATCGGCGAAATGGACGTACTCGGCGTAAATATCACTCACCGGCAGGTGAGCGTCCTGAAAGCGGGTCAGCAGTTTGTTTACACGAAATGCCGACAGAGCGGGCGAACCACGCAGAATTTCCATCATTAAAGATCTCTCGTCTTCGAAGCGCCGGGCGACGCTTCATGGGGCGCAACAGGGAAAACGGGCGGTATTATAGAGAAATGGCACGGGTTACGAAACCGTTTGCGCAGAAAAACTGAGCCTCAGGATTTGCCTGAATTTTGCGCAAATCTTGCTATATAAGTTGCCCTGTTGCGCTTTGTTGCGCAAAATGCCCCTCGCTCTGGGAGTGCAAAACAACATAAATACTGCCTTTAAAAGACAGAGGCCTGTGAGCCATTACGAGACAACTATTTGAAACGCCTGAAATTAAATTATCTGTTTATCGGTCTGATCACCGTGCTGCTTGCGCTGGCGCTGTGGCCGTCCATCCCCTGGTACGGGGGCGGAAAAGACGCGTTATCACAGATCAAATCGCGGGGAGTGTTGCGCATCAGTACCGTCAACTCGCCGCTGACTTACTACACCATCAATAATGCACCAGCCGGTATGGACTACGAGCTGGCGAAGCGCTTCGCCGATTATCTTGGCGTGAAGCTGGAAGTCACGGTGCGGCCCAACCTCGGCGACCTGTTTGACGATCTCGACGACGGCAAAGCCGACCTGCTGGCCGCCGGGCTGATCTACAACAGCGAGCGCCTCAGCCGTTATCAGAGTGGCCCGAGCTACTATTCGGTGTCGCAGCAGCTGGTGTATCGCATCGACAAACCGCGGCCCAAAAACCTTGGTGATCTGAAAGGCCGGCTGATTGTGCAGTCCGGTTCGGCCTATCTGTCAACGTTACGTTCCGCCAAAGCGGACAGCTATCCCGATCTCGACTGGGCCATTTCCACCGATATGGGCCAGAAAGCGCTGCTGGAAGCGGTCGCCGACGGCAAGCTCGACTATACCGTGGGGGATTCGGTGACCATCGGCCTGCTGCAGCGTATCCATCCACAGCTGGCAGTGGCGTTTGATATTACCGATGAAGAGCCGGTGACCTGGTATCTGCCACGTAACGATGACGATAGCCTGAACGCCGCCATGCTCGACTTCTACAGTCAGATGGGGGAAGAAGGCACCATGGCGCGGCTGGAAGAGAAGTATCTCGGCCACGTCGGCACCTTTGATTATGTCGATACCCGCACCTTCCTGCGCGCAATTGATAACACGCTGCCGGATATCAAGCCGCTGTTTGAGAAGTACGCGTCCAGTATCGACTGGCGCCTGCTGGCGGCGATTTCCTACCAGGAGTCGCACTGGAATCCGCAGGCGACCTCGCCCACCGGCGTGCGCGGCATGATGATGCTGACGCGCAATACCGCTGACAGCCTCGACGTGAACGATCGTCTCGATCCGGAACAGAGCATTCGCGGCGGCAGCGAATACCTGCGGCGCATGATGGAAAAAGTGCCGGAGACCATTCCGGAAGATGAACGCATCTGGTTTGCGCTGGCGGCCTATAACATGGGCTACGCACATATGCTGGATGCACGCCGGCTGACCCTCAAACAGGGTGGCAATCCGGACAGCTGGGCCGACGTTAAGCTGCGCCTGCCGATGCTGAGCCAGAAGCGCTATTACGCGCAGACCACATACGGCTATGCGCGCGGCCACGAAGCTTATAACTACGTTGAGAACATCCGTAAGTATCAGATCAGCCTGGTAGGCTATCTGCAGGAGCAGGAGAAACGGCTGGCGCAGCAGTCGGCGCTGGAAGCGGAACTCGGAGCCGGTTATCCGGCCGTCGAACCAAAGATTGCGATGAACTAATCGGCGCGCAGCGCCTGCCGCTGTGCGCGCTTCTGTTCCCGGCGCATACGGAAGAAGTCGCTCAGCAGCGTGGCGCACTCCTCTGCCAGCACGCCATGCGCAATCTCTATCTGATGATTCATGCCCGGATGGCCGATCACATCCAGCAGCGAACCGGCGGCACCGGTTTTCTCATCCTTCGCGCCATAGACCAGACGGGTAATCCGGCTGTGCACCATGGCACCTGCACACATCACGCACGGCTCCAGCGTCACGTATAAGGTGGTGTCGAGCAGCCGGTAATTATCAATCACTTTTCCGCCCTGACGCAGCGCCATAATCTCGGCATGCGCGGTGGGATCGCACTGGCTAATCGGCCGGTTCCAGCCCTCGCCAATCACTCTGTCACCCTGCACCAGCACCGCACCGACCGGCACTTCGCCCTGCTCCCACGCACGCCGCGCCAGTTCAAGCGCGTGGCGCATCCAGTATTCATCAGTTTGTGGGTTCAACGGGCAACTCCTGCGGATTAACAAGGCGGCGCATTATAGACGGAATCCAGCTGCGATTCACTCCAGCTGTTGCAGTTCACCGCGCGGCGTCACGCGCCAGCGGTGCTGGCAGAAAAACAGCAGCGGGTTATCCTGCTTGCTGTCGCTGTAGCCGCTGTATAGCTGCAGCGGCGTACCGATTTTTTCCTCGAGCTGCGCCACTTTTTCATGGCCAAGACAGCGCATGGCTAATACCCGGCCGCCACGGCCCGGTTTCATCTGGCTGGCGATCAGCTTCACGCGCGGCAGAAACGCGGAATCAAAATAGACCTGCTCCACCAGCGACTGCGGCGAGCCGGTAATCAGCCAGACATCGGCATCTTCACTGCTGAGGTAGTCAGTCAGCCGCTGCTGCACCACCGGAAACGCGGTGACGCGTTCGCGAAACCAGCGGGCAAATTCGGCCTCACGCTGGCGCAGCGTGGCCTCACGATGGCCAAAGGTGATAGCCCACAGCAGCAGGCTCATCGGCCAGCGCGCGGCGCGCCCCTTTATCAGCATACCCATACCGATGACTGGCAGCAGCGGCACCACCAGCATCAGATTGAGCGGCTGGCGGCGCAGCAGATAACGCATAAATGTGCCAAACATGTCCTGCTGATGCAGCGTGCCGTCCAGGTCAAAAAATACTACGCGGCGATGCGAACCCTTTGTCAAACCCGACTCCTTTTTCTAAACGCGGCGATACCTGCTCTACAGTGTAGCCAGCATCGCGCGCCGGGGCGAAAGCTGTCATTTTTAATTCCAGTGGCTACAATGCCATTTGAATAGTTTATTCTCTGCGTCGGCGCGATGTCATCTGACATTCCTGGCCAGACATTTCCTTCCGCGAGCGGCTAAGCTGTGTGCGGGACTATGGATTAAGGATCGGACATGAGTTCATTGCTGCGAATTCGCCAGCTCTACCCACGCCTGGCGCTGAACGAGCGTCGGCTGGCGGATTTTTTGCTGTCGCAGCCTGATCGGGCACGGCATCTGAGTTCACAAAAACTGGCGGAAGAGTCAGGCGTCAGCCAGTCGAGCGTGGTGAAGTTCGCCCAGAAACTGGGTTACAAAGGCTTTCCGGCGCTGAAGCTGGCGCTGAGTGAGTCGCTGGCCGACCGCGATGCCATCACCGTGCACAACCACATTCTGAGTGACGATCCGCTTAAAGTTGTCGGCGAAAAGCTGCTGACGGAAAAAATTTCGGCGATTCGCGCCACGCTGGATATCAACAGCGAAGAGAAACTCACGGAAACGCTGCAGCTGCTGAAAAACGCCAACCGCATTCTGCTGGTCGGCATTGGCGCTTCCGGGCTGGTGGCGAAAGATTTTTCGTGGAAGCTGATGAAGATTGGCATCAACGCCGTCGCCGAGCAGGACATGCACGCGCTACTGGCCAGCGTTCAGGCGATGGCACCCGGCGATGTGCTGCTGGCAATCTCCTACACCGGCGAACGTCGCGAGATTAACCTCGCGGCGCAGGAAGCGGCGGCGATTGGCGCCGATGTGCTGGCGTTCACCGGCTTTACCCCGAATTCGCTGCAGCAGTGCGCCACGGTCTGTCTGTATACCGTCGCCGAGGAGCAGAGCACGCGCAGTGCGGCCATCTCCTCCACCAGCGCCCAGCTGGCGCTGACCGATCTGCTGTTTATGGCGCTGGTGCAGAACGATCCGGAACGCGCCTCCAGCCATATTCGTCACAGCGAGGAGCTGGTGAAAAAGCTGGTCTGATGAGCTTAGGTGAGTATAATAACCGCGCTTTTATTGTTGTTAACGGACTCACCTGATGGCCTTACTGATCACCACCAAATGCATTAACTGCGACATGTGCGAGCCTGAGTGCCCGAACCAGGCGATCAGCATGGGTGAATCGATCTATCAGATCGACGCTGACCGCTGCACCGAGTGCGTGGGTCATTATGATGAGCCGACCTGTCAGAGCGTCTGCCCGATTGATAACACTATTCTTTCAGACCCGCAGCACGTGGAAAGTCGCGACGCGCTGTGGGAGAAATTTGTAATGCTGCACGCTTAATCTTCGATAATCACCGTGGCGCAGGCATAGTGGCGCTCGTCGGCCAGCGTGACGTGCACATGCTGCACGCCCAGCTGGCTGGCAATCACTTTGGCCTGTTCAAAGAAGCGCAGGCCAGGCTTCCCCAGCGCATCGTTGTACACTTCAAACTGATTGAACGCTAAGCCGCCGCGAATGCCGGTGCCGAAGGCTTTTGCCGCCGCCTCTTTCACCGCAAAACGTTTGGCGAGGAAGCGCACCGGCTGCTGATGCGCCTGATACTGCTGCCACTCAGCTTCGCTCAGCACGCGGCGCGCCAGACGATCGCCGGAGCGTTCAATCACGCCAGCGATACGCTCGATCTCGACGATATCGCTGCCCAGCCCCAGAATGGCCATTAGCGGCGCGCTTCCCGCATCAGTGCCTTCATGTCGCTGACCGCCGCTGCAAGACCGCTGAACAGCGCACGACCAATAATCGCGTGACCAATGTTCAGCTCATGCATTTCTGGCAGCGCAGCAATCGGCTGGACGTTGTGATACGTCAGACCGTGGCCAGCATTGACCTTCAGGCCGCGGCTGGCGGCAAAGGTCGCAGCGCTGGCGATACGCGCCAGTTCGGCATCGCGTGCCAGCCCTTCCGGTGCTTCAGCATAGGCGCCAGTGTGGATTTCAATGTAAGGCGCACCGCTGGCGACCGCCGCTTCAATCTGGCGCTGATCGGCATCGATAAACAGCGACACCAGAATGCCCGCCTCGCTCAGCTGTTTGACTGCCGCGTTGACCTTGTCCTGCTGACCGGCCACATCAAGGCCGCCTTCGGTGGTCACTTCCTGACGCTTTTCCGGCACCAGGCAGACAAAATGCGGTTTGATGTCGCAGGCGATGCCGACCATTTCGTCGGTGACCGCCATCTCAAGATTCATGCGGGTATGAATGGTGTCGCGTAGGATCCGCACGTCGCGATCGGTGATGTGACGGCGATCTTCACGCAGGTGCACGGTAATGCCGTCTGCGCCCGCCTGCTCCGCGACAAACGCGGCCTGTACCGGATCAGGATAGTTTGTGCCACGTGCGTTACGTACGGTGGCAATGTGATCGATGTTGACCCCTAACAGCAACTCAGCCATGACAATCCTTAAATGTGTTCAGTATGTTTGCAGTGTAACGCGCGGAGCCTGTCAGGTGCATCACCCGCGCTCGTCGTTTGCCACGTTCGGTCGTTTTTTCGGCACAAACTGACGGAACAGCTCCTGGCTCTTCAGCGGCTTACCGCCCAGATAAGGTTTCAGCGCCATACGCGTGAAGCGTTTGGCGGCACGCAGCGTGTCGGCGTCGGGAAATTCGCGCTCCCACAGCGCGCGCAGCTGGCGACCGGTGAAACTGCGCTGATTGACCACCAGACTGGCGATAAAGCCTTTCTCTTCGCGATAGCTGTAGGTCATGCCGTCGTCGACCGCCTCGCCGCTGCCGGCGCAGTGCAGAAAGTCGACGCCGTAGCCCAGGTGGCCAAGCAGTGCCAGCTCAAAACGGCGCAGCGCTGGCTCGGGCGAACCGTTGGCCGCCGCCAGCGTCTGGATACAGGAGAGATAATCGAAGAACAGTTCGGAGAAGGGAATTTCCTGCTCCAGCACCCGCGACAGCAGCTCGTTAACATACAGGCCGCAGTAGAGCGTGATGCCGCTGAGCGGCAGCGCCAGCGACACCGCTTCGGCGTTACGCAGGGTTTTGACTTCGCCACGGCCACCCCAGCGCACCAGTAGCGGTGTGAAGGGTTGCAGTGCGCCTTTAAGCTGGGAACGGCGCGAGCGTGCGCCCTTGGCAAGGACGCGGACGCGTCCCTGACTTTCGCTGAACAGATCGAGCAGCAGGCTGGTTTCGCTGTAAGGGCGACTATGCAGCACAAAGGCGCGTTGCCAGCCTTCCATCAATTAGTCGTCTGTATAACCCAGGCTGCGCAGCGCACGTTCGTCATCCGCCCAGCCCGATTTCACTTTAACCCACAGCTCGAGATGGACTTTCGCCTCGAACATCTCTTCCATGTCTTTACGCGCTTCGATACCGATGGTTTTGATTTTGGCACCTTTGTTGCCAATCACCATCTTCTTCTGCCCTTCGCGCTCAACCAGAATCAAACCGTTGATGTCATAGCCGCCGCGCTCGTTAGAGACAAACTGCTCGATCTCCACAGTTACCGAATACGGTAACTCGGCACCGAGGAAGCGCATCAGTTTTTCACGGATGATTTCTGAGGCCATGAAACGCTGCGAGCGATCGGTGATGTAGTCTTCCGGGAAGTGGTGATCCGACAGCGGCAGGCGCTTGCGGGCAATTTCCGCAATGGCATCCACGTTTTTACCGGTTTCGGCGGAGATCGGCACGATCTCGAGGAAGTTCATCTGCTGGCTGAGGAACTGCAGGTGCGGCAGCAGGATGCTTTTATCCTGGATGTTGTCGACTTTGTTTACCGCCAGCACCACCGGCACTTTGCCGTCACGCAGCTTGTTGAGCACCATCTCATCGTCAGGCGTCCAGCGCGTGCCTTCCACCACAAAAATTACCAGCTCAACGTCACCGATGGAGCTGCTGGCAGCACGGTTCATCAGGCGGTTGATCGCCCGCTTCTCTTCCATATGCAGGCCGGGTGTATCCACGTAGATCGCCTGATAAGCGCCTTCGGTATGAATACCCATGATGCGGTGGCGCGTGGTTTGCGGCTTGCGCGAGGTGATCGACACCTTCTGCCCCAGCAGCTGGTTCAGTAAGGTGGATTTGCCGACGTTAGGCCGGCCGACAATCGCGATAAAGCCGCTGTATGTTTCGAGTTCGCTCATTCGGGTCCTGATTGGGCAGCCTCACTGCTGAGGCTGCGAAATGACAATTTATTCGAGGCCGAGCTTGATTAACGCCTGTTCGGCGGCGGCCTGCTCTGCTTTACGGCGGCTGGAGCCCACGCCCACCACCGGTTCAGCCATCCCACTCACCTGACAGTGAATGGTAAATTCCTGATCGTGCGCTTCGCCACGTACCTGTACCACCAGATAAGACGGCAGCGGCAGATGACGGCCCTGCAGATACTCCTGCAGGCGCGTTTTCGGATCTTTTTGCTTATCGCCCGGGCTGATCTGCTCAAGGCGATTCTGATACCAGTCGAGAATCAGCTTCTCGACCGTCTGAATATTGCTGTCGAGGAAGATGCCACCGATCAGCGCCTCGACGGTATCCGCGAGGATGGATTCCCGGCGGAACCCGCCGCTTTTCAGCTCGCCCGGCCCCAGACGCAGACATTCGCCCAGCTCAAACTCGCGCGCCATTTCGGCCAGCGTGTTGCCGCGTACCAACGTGGCACGCATGCGGCTCATGTCGCCTTCGTCCACGCGCGGGAAGCGGTGATACAGCGCGTTGGCAATCACATAGCTGAGGATAGAATCGCCAAGAAATTCAAGACGCTCGTTATGTTTGCTGCTGGCGCTGCGGTGAGTCAGAGCCTGCTGCAGTAATTCCGGATGAGTAAAAGTGTAGCCCAGTTTGCGCTGCAGCTTGTTAATGAGGATGGGGTTCATGCGATTCCAGTTGTTCTGTGCGTCTGTGACTCTGCATACCAAACAGGGCTGAAGGTCCAGCACGTTCTGTTTGGTGTGCAGTGGCTCCCTGACTCGCAGGAAGCCAACCGTTTTTAAATCAGTGAATACCGCCAATGCGACTCAGTCGCACGCCGGTCGGCCACTGTCCTTCCTGTTTCTCAAAGCTCATCCAGATAGCAACCGCTTTGCCGACCAGATTCTTCTCGGGCACAAAGCCCCAGTAGCGGCTGTCGGCGCTGTTATCACGGTTATCGCCCATCATGAAGTATTGCCCCTGCGGCACAATCCACGTGGCCTGCGGCTGACCCGGCTGCTGATAATACATGCTCGCCTGGCTCTGCGCTTCGTTCACCAGCAGGATATCGTGCGTGACGTTGCCCAGCGTCTCTTTGCGCGTGCCAAGACGCAGGCCGCCCCGCAGCGTTTCGCCCTGCGGCACCTGGTAGAAACCGTTGCCGGTTTCGTTACCATCAAAGCCGCTGAAGGTCTGGATGAAATCGCTCGGCTCAATGTTGGTATAGGTCACCGGCAGCGCCGTGTCACACTTGCCCGTGCCGCAGCCTGGGTTGATGGTCAGGGTTTTGCTGTAAGGATCAAACACCACTTTGTCGCCCGGCAGACCGATCACGCGCTTGATGTAATCCACGCTCGGATCTTTCGGGTATTTGAACACCGCGACATCTCCGCGCTGCGGATGGCCGGTCGGGATCAGCGTGGTTTGCGTGATCGGATCTTTGATGCCGTAAGCAAATTTCTCCACCAGGATGAAGTCGCCAATCAGCAGCGTCGGCATCATCGAGCCAGAAGGGATCTGAAACGGTTCGAAGATAAACGAGCGCACGATCAGTACCACCGCCAGCACCGGGAACACCGACGCTGCGGTTTCAACCCAGCCCGGCTGCGCGGCCACTTTGGCCAGCGTTTTGCTGTCGAGCGAATTACCTGCCTGAGCCTGTGCCGCCGCCTGCTTTGCCCGGCGCGCCGGGGCCCACTTAAAGCGATCGATACACCAGATGATGCCGGTTAACAGAGTGGCAATCACCAGAATCAGGGCGAACATGTTAGCCATTAAAGTTCCTTATTTGCTGTCTTTACCGACATGCAGAATGGCAAGGAATGCTTCCTGCGGCAGCTCAACGTTGCCGACCTGCTTCATTCGCTTCTTACCTTCTTTCTGCTTCTGCAACAGCTTCTTCTTACGGCTGACGTCACCGCCATAGCATTTCGCCAGGACGTTTTTACGCAGCTGTTTCACTGTTGAGCGAGCGATAATGTGGTTGCCGATTGCTGCCTGAATCGCAATATCGAACTGCTGGCGCGGGATCAGATCTTTCATCTTCTCCACCAGCTCGCGGCCACGATACTGTGAGTTATCACGGTGCGTAATCAGCGCCAGCGCATCAACGCGTTCTGAGTTAATCAGGACGTCGACGCGCACCATGTCAGAGGTCTGGAAACGTTTGAAGTTATAGTCCAGCGACGCATAGCCGCGCGACGTTGATTTCAGACGGTCGAAGAAGTCGAGTACCACTTCCGCCATCGGAATCTCATAGGTCAGCGCAACCTGTTTGCCGTGGTAAACCATGTTAGTCTGCACACCGCGTTTTTCGATACACAGCGTAATGACGTTGCCCAGAAACTCCTGCGGCAGCAGCATATGACACTCAGCGATCGGTTCGCGCAGTTCAGCAATATTATTCAGCGGCGGCAGCTTCGATGGGCTGTCGACGTACACCACTTCTCCGTCAGTGGTTTCCACTTCGTACACAACCGTTGGCGCGGTGGTGATCAGGTCGAGATCGTATTCACGCTCCAGACGCTCCTGGATGATCTCCATGTGCAGCAGGCCGAGGAAGCCACAGCGGAAGCCAAAGCCCAGCGCGGTGGAGCTCTCTGGCTCATAGAACAGCGAGGCGTCGTTCAGGCTCAGCTTGCCTAAGGCATCACGAAAAGCTTCGTAGTCGTCGGAGCTTACCGGGAACAGACCGGCATAAACCTGCGGCTTCACTTTTTTGAAGCCCGGCAGCGCTTTGTCCGCTGGGTTACGTTGCAGCGTCAGGGTATCGCCCACCGGCGCGCCGAGGATGTCTTTGATGGCGCACACCAGCCAGCCTACCTCGCCACACTTCAGCTCGGTACGGTCAATTTGTTTTGGCGTGAAAATGCCGAGGCGGTCAGCGTTGTACACCTGCCCGGTACTCATTACCTTGACTTTATCGCCTTTGCGCAGCGTGCCGTTTTTAATACGGATCAGCGACACTACACCGAGGTAGTTATCAAACCAGGAGTCGATGATCAGCGCCTGCAGCGGGCCTTCCGCATCACCTTCCGGCGGCGGAATATCCCGTACCAGACGTTCCAGCACATCCGGTACGCCGACGCCGGTTTTCGCCGAGCAACGCACCGCATCCGCGGCGTCAATGCCGACGATATCTTCAATCTCTTCCGCCACGCGCTCCGGGTCGGCCGCAGGCAGGTCGATCTTGTTCAGTACCGGTACCACTTCCAGATCCATTTCCATGGCGGTGTAGCAGTTCGCCAGGGTCTGCGCTTCAACGCCCTGACCTGCATCAACCACCAGCAATGCCCCTTCACAGGCCGCCAGCGAGCGGGAAACTTCATAAGAGAAGTCAACATGGCCTGGGGTGTCGATAAAATTGAGCTGGTAAGTTTCACCGTTTGGCGCGTGGTAATTGAGCGTAACGCTCTGCGCTTTAATGGTGATGCCGCGCTCGCGCTCCAGATCCATCGAATCCAGAACCTGCGCCGCCATCTCACGATCGCTCAGGCCACCGCAAATCTGAATCAAACGGTCAGAGAGCGTTGATTTGCCGTGGTCAATGTGAGCGATAATGGAGAAATTTCGTATGTGCTTCATTTATATGAATATCTTCACGTAGAAAATCAGTTGAAAACGTGAGCACAGACACATTCAGGCAAGTGAGCTTTACCCGGAACCCTGTCAGCCTCGTTAATGACGACGCATATTACACTGTTAACGCCGCGCGTTAAAGAATGGAACTGCGGGGAATCGCAACAGAATTCAGCGATTAAGACGAAATGAAAAGGCCGCGCAATACGCGGCCTGAACGGGGATCAACTATGGTTTTCCACCCGTAGCGCATCAGGCGGGAGCGCAACGCTGAGAATCACCGGCTGGAACGCCTCGCGATCGCCAAACCGGCTGGAAACCCCTTTGGCAACAATAAAGCCGCCAACGCCACCCAGCAGCGCACCGCAGGCCGCAGCAAGGTCGCTGTGGAACAGCATCTGGAACAGGCCCGCGACCAGGAACAGACCAAACAGTGGCGTCATATATACCAGCAACGCAGAACCGAGCAGGCTGCTTTCGCGAATGCCCAGCTCAATGCGCTGGCCCGGCTGCAGCGGCTCCGGACTGGCGATGGTCATTACATGGGCGTTTTTCGGTCCCAGCTGGTTGAGCGCATGGCTGCCGCAGCCTTTGCGCGCTGAACAACTGTTGCAGGAGGTTTTCGCTTCCGAATGCAGAGTAGCGACGCCCTCTTTCCATGCCACCACGGTGGCCCATTCTCTCATCATTTTGTCGCACCTGAATCTATGCTGTCCGCGATACGTTTGGCGGTGGTCGGCGGCAATTCGCCCACCACGGTAATTTCACGATTATCGCGCACTTCGGTCTGTACCGTACGACGTCCAGTGCGCAATGACTGTGGCGAACTGCTTTTATCGGCAGGCGTAATGTTGATAGCGAAGCTGAACAAGCCATCGCTGTACAAACGGGATTCCACGGTTTTGTTCATCGCCGGAATGTCACGCCGGCTTTGCGAAATCAGCTTCATGCCGGCCGGTAACCAGCCTGGCTGCCAGCTGAGCTGCACTTTGTCGCCTGCCGGTAACGACAGCGACGGCGGCAGATTGGCTTTTTCCAGCCCCTGCATCAGATTGCGCACGCCTTCATCGACGGCAAAACTGATGACGCGGAACTGCTCCAGCGTCTCGCCATCACGATCCAGCAAATCAATCCGCAGCGGCAGTTTGGTATCGACGTCCAGCCACACTACGTAGCTGTAGCGCGTGCCGTCACGCGACACGATGCGCACCACTTCGCACATCTGATCGGCCATGCGTGAGCGCCCTACCGGAATAAAATCGTAGGCATCGCCGAGGCGCGAGAAGTCAGCGAACATCAGCGCCGGCAGCGCATCAATAATGTGGTTGCCCGGCAGTGAGAACGGATCGAGACCCGGTTCGAAATAGCTGATGTCGTTGCCGCGCTGGATCACCTCACGGCGCGGTCCGTCCATCTGTAATAGCTGAGCGAACACGCGATTGTCGATGACCGCATGGCGGTAACGCAGGGATTCAATGCCCAGACGCGAGACATTGATATAGGCGAATTCGTAGTTGAGGTTCTGGCTGGCCTGCTCCATCTGCTGTAACAACGCCCCGGACGCAGATGTCTGCGCCGGGGCGGTAGATGACCAAAGCAGGCTGCCTGCCAGCAGGCTAACGGCACACCAAAGCTGCTTCATTACTGCTGTTGAGTTCCTAACGACTGAGTTCCGGGAACGTTAGCCTGCGCCTGTTGCGGCGCATTGCTTTCAAACTGCACCTGATCGGCATGCAGGCGGCGTTGCAGTTCGTAATCCTGCAGCATGGCATTCACGCGGCGACGCTGCTCCTGCACCTGCTGATTTGAGCTGTTGGTGTCAAAAGCATCAGACGGCACGCCCAGGCTGACCGGTGACGCTTTACCCATCATCGGTAAGGTATTAAAGGCTGGTGCATCCGACGTTTCCGTCGCGCTGCCCGCCGGTGAGCTGTTGTAGTGCTGCACACCGACGATCACCGCCAGCGACACACAGGCCGCCACACCGATCTGCGTGACCTGAGCAACCCAGCCGCCACCGCGACGCCAGAACGGCATTTTCTGCCAGCGCGACGGCTCCGGCTGTGCTTCCGGGATCAACGAAGTCACTTTGCGCACCGGCTCATTTTCGATGGCGGCAGCAACGCGTGCGGAGATATCAAAATGCAGCACTTCGCCCACATCGCCCCGCAGGGTGTCGCGGATCAGATGGTAGCTCTCCCAGCTTTTTTGTAGATCTGCATCCTTCGATAACGACGCCAGCAGCTCGTTATCTAAAGTTTCACCATCCATTAAAGCGGAAAGTTTTTCTTTCTGCATGTTTTGGTACCCTTCCAGTAGCCGTTATCACTGACGTTGGATAAGCGGTTGAACTTTATTATCAATGGCTTCCCGGGCCCGGAAGATACGTGAACGTACGGTACCTACCGGACAATCCATGATGGCGGCGATCTCTTCGTAACTCAGACCATCCAGTTCCCGCAGGGTGATGGCCATACGCAGATCTTCAGGCAACGCCTCAATCGTCCGAAAAACAATTTGTTTCAGTTCGTCTGACAACATTAAGTTCTCAGGGTTCGAAATTTCTTTTAGCGCACCCGCACTTTCGAAATTTTCCGCGTCAATCGCGTCCACATCGCTGGACGGCGGCCGGCGCCCCTGAGCCACCAGATAATTCTTCGCGGTGTTGACCGCAATGCGGTACAGCCACGTGTAAAAGGCGCTATCACCCCGGAACGACTCCAGTGCGCGATACGCTTTAATGAAAGATTCCTGAACCACATCAGGCACATCGCCTGACGGGACATAACGTGAAACCAGGCTCGCCACTTTATGCTGGTATCGGATCACCAGTAAATTAAATGACTTTTGATCTCCTTTCTGAACCCGCTCAACGAGAACCTGATCCGTTAACTGCTCGCTCATCCGAGGTAATGTCTCCCCAAATCTCTTTTATGCGTAAGTGAACTGCCAGCACATCTCATTTATTGTGAGCAAGCATGCGCTTAGAGTCCCGTTCTGGCCTGAAGTTCACCACGACCTGATATTTTCTGTACCGGTGCCCTGACATCGTTGTTGTTGATGGTCTTTCAGTGTAGCGACTTACCGCACTGGTGGTGTCGTTGGCGGCACCGATAATCGCTGGCAGAGTACCCTATGACGCCGCATTTTTCACCTTTATTCCCTGAATTTTCAGCGTGTTTGGTATAAAAAACACTAATCGCTTATTTTCAGACATAACTTACTGAAATCGCATTACAAACTGATTATTGCGTCGAATTACCCCGCGTTTTTTGTTCAAAATACTTCACACCAGCAGCGTCCGGGCTTATGCTCGGGGGACCTTTTGTTTAGTAAATTAAACATCATGAATCCCATTCCCGATCATAGCTGTGATGTACTGATTGTCGGCAGCGGCGCGGCCGGTTTATCTCTGGCGCTGCGGCTGGCACCGCACTATCAGGTAACGGTACTGAGTAAAGCGCAGATTAGCGAAGGCTCCACGCTGTATGCACAGGGCGGGATTGCGGCGGTGTTTGATGAGAACGACAGCATTGAATCGCACGTCGAAGATACGCTGATTGCCGGCGCAGGCCTGTGCGATCGCGAGACGGTGAATTTTATCGCCAGCAATGCGCGCCCGTGCGTCCAATGGCTGATCGATAACGGCGTGGCGTTTGATCGCGAGCCACAGGATAACGGCAAGGCGCGCTATCACCTGACGCGCGAAGGCGGTCACAGCCATCGCCGTATTTTACACAGCGCCGACGCCACCGGGCGCGCGGTCGAAACCACGCTGGTCAGCCAGGCGCTCAGCCATCCCAATATTCGCGTTATTGAGCGTGCCAACGCGGTGGACTTAATCCTCTCTGATAAAATTGGCCTGCCCGGAACGCGGCGCGTGGTGGGCGCGTGGATCTGGAATCGCAATCGCGAACAGGTGGAAACCTGCCGCGCCCGCAGCGTGGTGCTGGCCACCGGCGGTGCGGCGAAGGTATATCAGTACACCACTAATCCGGATGTCGCGTCCGGCGACGGCATCGCGATGGCGTGGCGCGCCGGCTGCCGGGTGGCCAATCTGGAATTCAATCAGTTTCACCCTACCTGCCTGTTTCATCCGCAGGCGCAGAACTTTTTGCTGACCGAAGCGCTGCGCGGCGAAGGTGCCTGGCTACTGCGCCCGGACGGTTCGCGCTTTATGCCGGATTTCGATGCGCGCGCCGAACTGGCACCGCGCGATATCGTGGCGCGCGCTATCGATCACGAAATGAAGCGCCTGGGCGTCGACTGCATGTATCTCGACATCAGCCATCAGCCGGCCAGCTTTGTGCGTGCCCACTTTCCGATGATCTATGACAAGCTGCTGACGTTTGGCCTCGATCTGACACAGCAGCCGATTCCGATTGTGCCGGCCGCGCATTACACCTGCGGCGGCGTGATGGTGGATCAACATGGTCGCACCGATGTCGACGGGCTGTATGCGATTGGCGAGGTCAGCTACACCGGCCTGCACGGCGCTAACCGCATGGCATCAAACTCGCTGCTGGAGTGTCTGGTTTATGGCTGGTCGGCGGCCGAAGATATTGTGCGCCGTCTGCCGCAGATGCACGCCGTCGATCACCTGCCGGCGTGGGATGAAAGCCGCGTCGACGATGCCGATGAACGGGTGGTGATTCAGCACAACTGGCATGAGCTGCGGCTGTTAATGTGGGACTACATGGGCATCGTGCGTACCACCAAGCGGCTGGAGCGCGCCCTGCGCCGCATTACGCTGCTACAGCAGGAGATAGATGAATACTATGCGCACTTTCGCCTCTCCAACAATCTGCTGGAGCTGCGCAATCTGGTACAGGTGGCAGAGCTGATGGTGCGCTGTGCGCTGGCGCGCAAAGAGAGCCGCGGGCTGCACTTCACCCGCGACTATCCGCATACGCTGCCCGAGGCACAGCCAACGGTGCTGCAGCCGGTAGCCTAGCGGAACAGATAGAAATCGGTTACCAGGCTCAGCCAGTCCGCCGAATAGCTTTTATCTTCATCACGAATGGCGAGCCGCTCCTGCACGAGTTCGCCTGCGGCAGGTGAAAAGCCCAGCACCAGCCGGTTCGGCGGTCGCTGCGCGTAAGGTGCCACATCATAGCGATAACGCAGATGCCAGCCTTCGGCACGCGCCAGTGTAATCAGGTTTTCGCCGGCATCCGCGGGCAGCACCACGCAAAACAGCCCCTCTTCTTCAATCAGCTGTGCCGCACAGCGCAGCAGGGTGGGATGATCAAGTGTTGCCGTGCTGCGCGCGGTATCGCGCTCGACGCTGGCCGAGGCCATGCCCGGCGTGAAAAACGGCGGATTACTGACAATCAGCGAGTAGCGTTTTTCTGCCTGCTCACTCCAGCTGACGATATCCTGCGCATGCACCGCGATGCGATGCGCCCACGGCGACGCGGCGACGTTCTCCTGCGCCTGCGCGGCGGCGCTGCGCTCCAGTTCGACGGCATCGAGACTGACGTCATCCGGCGTGCGCTGCGCCAGCATCAGCGCAATCAGACCGCTGCCGCAGCCGATATCCAGTATGCGCCGTACGCCTGCCACCGGTGCCCAGGCACCGAGCAGCACCCCATCGGTGCCGACCTTCATGGCACAGCGATCGTGCGCGACAAAAAATTGCTTAAACGTGAACCCATCTTTTCTTAACATCGCCCGCGCTGGCGGTTGCGGCTGAGACATGCTTAACGACCATTGAATTTGCTCCTGCCGGAAGTGTAACGTGGTCGCGAAGTGAATTCACCTTCACCTGTGCAACACAAACAGATGAAGATTGTGGCTGAACTGTCTATAATCAGCGCCCCAAACTGAGGTAGACCATGACCGTAACCACATTCTCCGAACTCGAACTCGACGAAAGCCTGCTGGAAGCCCTGCAGGATAAAGGCTTCACGCGCCCGACTGCCATTCAGGCTGAGGCCATTCCTGCCGCGCTGGAAGGCCGTGACGTTCTGGGTTCGGCACCAACCGGAACGGGGAAAACCGCAGCCTACCTGCTGCCCGCTTTACAGCACCTGCTCGATTTCCCGCGTAAAAAATCAGGGCCGCCGCGCATTCTGATCCTCACGCCGACGCGTGAACTGGCGATGCAGGTTGCCGACCAGGCGCGCGAGCTGGCCAAACATACCCATCTCGATATCGCCACCATCACCGGCGGCGTGGCCTATATGAACCACGCGGAAGTGTTCAGTGAAAATCAGGACATCGTGGTCGCGACCACCGGCCGCCTGCTGCAGTACATCAAAGAAGAGAACTTTGACTGCCGCGCGGTAGAAACGCTGATTCTGGACGAAGCCGACCGCATGCTGGACATGGGCTTTGCGCAGGATATCGAGACCATTGCCGGTGAAACGCGCTGGCGCAAACAGACGCTGCTGACGCTGCACAGCCTGAACATGCTGCACGCGCACGGCTTCCTGGCGGAAGTGTTTGCTATCCTGGCACGCCACAGTATTTCGGTTGATCTGGTTACCACCTCGGAAGTGAGCGTGGCGCTGACGCTGGATACCACCGGTTCAACCAGCACCGCCGACAGTCTGCTGACCCAGGCGCTGCTGACCGAGCTCTCATCCCTGTGCCGGGTGGAAGTGGAAGAGAATCTGGCGCTGGTGGCGATCATCGGCAACAACCTGTCGAAAGCCTGCGGCGTCGGCAAAGAGGTATTCGGCGCGCTGGAGCCGTTTAACCTGCGCATGATTTGCTACGGCGCAAGCAGCTACAACCTGTGCTTCCTGGTGCCAACGCCTGACGCGGAAGAGGTGGTGCGCGCGCTGCATAAGAATCTGTTCGAATCTTAATTGACGCGTAAGTCACCCGAAGCCGGACAATGTCCGGCTTTTTTTATCTCTGCCGTTCAGCCTGACGCTATTTCGGACAAATGCCAGCGGAATGCCCGTGTCTGCCCGGCGATCTTTAGCAGCCGATAGGCATTTTCTGTCGTCGGCCACGCTTATGATAATGAAATGTTATGATCCGGCGCAGGTCGCTGCGGGCGTTCCCCGCGCGCCGTTTCATCTGTGGCAAAAAACCAATTAAGTAAAACGCTAAGGACATTTCTTCATGCTCGCCAAACTCACCCGCCTGTTTCCGCTCTGGGCCGTACTGCTGTCCGTTGCAGCCTATTATTCGCCGTCCACCTTCCTCGGCATCGGGCCGTGGGTAACCTACCTGCTGATGCTGATCATGTTCGGCATGGGCGTGACGCTCAACATTGACGATTTCAAACGCGTGCTGGTGCGTCCGGCACCGGTGATTGCCGGCACGTTCCTGCACTATCTGGTAATGCCGCTGGCGGCCTGGGCGCTGGCGAAACTGTTCCAGATGCCGCCGGATCTGGCCGCCGGGATGATTCTGGTCGGCAGCGTGGCCAGCGGGACAGCCTCGAACGTGATGATTTATCTGGCGAAGGGCGACGTGGCGCTGTCGGTGACCATCTCGTCGGTTTCGGCGCTGGTGGGCGTGTTCGCGACGCCGCTGCTGACGCGCTTCTACGTAGATACCCACATTCAGGTCGATGTGGTGGGCATGCTGCTCAGCATCGTCAAAATCGTGGTGATCCCGATTGGGCTTGGCCTGATTATTCACCACTCCATGAACAGCGTGGTGCGCCGCGTTGAGCCGTATCTGCCGGCGTTTTCGATGGTGTGTATTCTGCTGATCATTAGCGCGGTGGTCGCCGGTAGCCAGGGCTTTATCGGCTCGGTAGGGCTGATGGTGATCGCGGCGGTGATCCTGCACAACGCCATTGGGCTGCTCGGCGGCTACTGGGGTGGCAAGCTGTTTGGCTTTGACGAATCCACCTGTCGCACGCTGGCGCTGGAAGTCGGTATGCAGAACTCCGGACTGGCGGCCACGCTGGGCAAACTGTACTTCTCACCGCTGGCCGCGCTGCCCGGCGCACTGTTCTCGGTGTGGCACAACCTGTCCGGTTCGCTGCTGGCGGGTTACTGGTCGGGTAAAACGATTGAGAAGAAGCAGAAATAACGGGGCATGCGTACCGGTGGTCATCAATGACGATCGGTTACGCACCATCGTCCTGTTGATGCCGGTGCGCATAAATGCGCACCCTACGAATAGCTATGCTAGTGGGCGCCATTCATGGCGACCAAATGTCGGTGCGCATAAATACGCACGCTGTCCAAAACCGCACAATCACCCCGTAGGGGCGCCATTCATGGCGACCAAATGTCGGTACGCATAAATGCGCATGCTGTCCAAAACCGCACAATCACCCCGTAGGGGCGCCATTTATGGCGACCGAAAATGGCGCAACGCCCTTACCTTATGCCCTCCGCGGCGACCCGTGCTGGCCACTCGCCACCACTCATCCTCTTCCGCTAATTTCGCACGGAGAAAAATGTAGTAATCTCAGGGGTAAACCTTACACTTTCGAAAGCTAAATTGAGTCAGGATAGTTATGTCGACAAGCGCAATGAGCGTGGTGATCCTCGCCGCTGGCAAAGGCACCCGCATGTATTCCGATCTGCCTAAGGTGCTGCACAGCCTGGCAGGTAAACCAATGGTGCAACACGTTATTGATGCCGCTACCGGCCTCGGCGCACAGCAGGTGCATCTGGTCTACGGCCACGGCGGTGAATTGCTGCAGGAGAAACTGGCGCATAACCCGCTGAACTGGGTGTTGCAGGCGGAACAGCTCGGCACCGGCCATGCCATGCAGCAGGCGGCACCGTTCTTCGCCGATGACGAAGATATCCTGATGCTGTACGGCGATGTCCCGCTGATCGCCCAGGAAACCCTGCAGCGTCTGCGCGACGCCAAACCCGCTGGCGGCATCGGGCTGCTCACCGTGGTGCTGGATAACCCCACCGGCTACGGACGCATCGTGCGCGAAAACGGCACCATCACCGGCATCGTGGAGCAAAAAGATGCGTCAGCCGAACAGCTGAAGATTCAGGAGATCAACACCGGCATCCTGATCGCCAACGGTGCCGACCTGAAGCGCTGGCTGGCACAGCTCAACAATCACAATGCGCAGGGCGAATTCTACATCACCGATATCATCGCCATGGCGCATCAGGAAGGCCGCGTGATCAACGCAGTGCACCCGACGCGTATCAGCGAAACCGACGGCGTGAACAATCGTCTGCAGCTATCCACTCTGGAGCGCACTTATCAACGTGAGCAGGCAGAAAAGCTGCTGCTGGCTGGCGTCATGCTGCGCGATCCGGCGCGCTTCGATCTGCGCGGTACGCTGCAGCACGGTCGTGATGTCGATATTGATACCAACGTGATCATTGAAGGCAACGTCACGCTGGGCCATCGGGTGAAAATCGGCGCTGGCTGCATCATCAAAAACAGCGTGATTGCCGATGACTGCGAAATCAGCCCTTATTCGGTGATTGAAGATGCCACGCTGGCCGCCGCCTGCACCGTCGGGCCGTTTGCGCGCCTGCGTCCGGGCAGCGAACTGGCTGAACAGGCGCACGTCGGCAACTTTGTCGAGATGAAGAAAGCGACGCTGGGTAAAGGCTCTAAGGCCGGCCATCTGTCGTATCTCGGGGATGCGGAGATTGGCGCGGGCGTGAATATCGGTGCCGGCACCATCACCTGCAACTACGACGGTGCCAACAAGTTTAAAACCATTATCGGCGACAACGTGTTTGTCGGCTCGGACACCCAACTGGTGGCTCCGGTCAGCGTGGCGGCGGGCGCCACCATCGCCGCCGGCACAACGGTGATGAAAGATGTTACCGCTGCCGATCTGGTCTATAACCGCAAAGAGCAAAATCAGAAGTCTGGCTGGCAGCGTCCGGTTAAGAAAAAATAAATGTAAGGGCCGGCAAAGATCGGCCCGGTATTAAAAACCCGACATATTCCGGTTTTCAGGCAGCTAACGCACCTGCAACCTGGAATAGGAAGGGATATCCCCCACTCTCTACAAGGCTCGGGGAACAATCAGGTCAGATGACAACGCAATGGCCGAAAGCCATGACGTCAGGAAATTACTATGTGTGGAATTGTTGGTGCAGTAGCGCAGCGTGATATCGCAGAAATTCTGCTGGAAGGGCTGCGTCGTCTTGAGTATCGCGGTTATGACTCTGCCGGTCTGGCGGTTGTCGATCGCCAGGGTCACATGACGCGGTTGCGTCGTCTGGGTAAAGTGGCCAATCTGGCGGAAGCGGCGGAGCAGCAGCCACTGATTGGCGGAACCGGCATCGCGCACACCCGCTGGGCGACGCACGGTGAGCCGTCGGAAGCCAATGCGCATCCGCACGTCTCAGAGCACATTATTATTGTGCACAACGGCATCATTGAGAACCACGAACCGCTGCGTGAACAGATGATCGCACGCGGTTACCGCTTTGCCTCCGAAACCGACACCGAAGTGGTGGCACACCTGGTGCACTGGGAGCAGAAACAGGGCGGTACGCTGCGCGAAGTGGTACTGCGGGTGATCCCGCAGCTGCGCGGGGCGTATGGCATGGTGATCATGGACAGCCGCGATCCGTCGGTGCTGGTGGCTGCGCGTTCCGGCAGCCCGCTGGTGATTGGCCGCGGCGTGGGCGAAAACTTTATCGCTTCCGATCAGCTGGCGCTGCTGCCGGTGACCCGCCGCTTTATCTACCTCGAAGAAGGGGATATTGCCGAAATTACCCGCCGCGAAGTGACGATTATTGATCGCCACGGTAACCAGGCACAGCGCGCGGAGATCGAATCCAATGCGCAGTACGATGCCGGCGATAAAGGCGTTTACCGCCATTACATGCAGAAAGAGATCTACGAACAGCCGAACGCCATCAAAAACACGCTGGCCGGCCGCTTCCATGACGGCATTGTTGATCTCAGCGAGCTGGGCGCTAATGCGGAAACGCTGCTGAGCCAGGTGGAACATATCCAGATCATCGCCTGCGGCACCTCTTACAACTCCGGCATGGTGTCGCGTTACTGGTTTGAGTCGCTGGCCAACATCCCGTGTGACGTGGAAATCGCCTCCGAATTCCGCTATCGCAAATCGGCGGTGCGTAAAAACAGCCTGCTGATCACCCTGTCGCAATCCGGTGAAACCGCCGATACGCTGGCAGCGCTGCGCCTGTCCAAAGAGCTGGGCTATCTCGGTTCGCTGGCCATCTGCAACGTGGCGGGTTCGTCACTGGTGCGTGAGTCAGATCTGGCGCTCATGACCAAAGCCGGCACCGAAATCGGCGTGGCCTCGACCAAAGCGTTCACCACCCAGCTGACGGTACTGCTGATGCTGGTGGCGAAGCTGGGGCGTCTGCACGGCATGCGCGCTGAAACAGAGCACGAGATTGTTCATGCACTGCAGGCGTTGCCGAGCCGCATTGAACAGATGCTGGCGCAGGATAAAGTGATCGAGAATCTTGCCGAAGGCTTCTCTGACAAGCATCACGCGCTGTTCCTCGGCCGTGGCGATCAGTATCCGATTGCCATGGAAGGGGCGCTGAAGCTGAAAGAGATCTCCTATATTCACGCCGAAGCCTATGCGGCGGGCGAGCTGAAGCACGGTCCGCTGGCGCTGATTGATGCCGATATGCCGGTGATTGTGGTGGCACCGAACAACGAACTGCTGGAGAAGCTGAAATCCAACATCGAAGAGGTGCGCGCGCGCGGCGGTCTGCTGTACGTGTTTGCCGACCAGGATGCCGGTTTCAGCGACAGCGAAGGCATGAAAATCATCCCGCTGCCGCACGTTGAAGAGGTGATTGCCCCAATCTTCTACACCGTGCCGCTGCAGTTGCTCTCCTACCACGTGGCGCTGATCAAAGGCACCGACGTCGACCAGCCGCGTAACCTGGCTAAGTCGGTTACGGTGGAATAAGCGTAGCCCGGTCTGGAAACAGGCCGGGTTTTTTTAACTCATTGTTGTTCCGATTAAATTAATCGTGAATTCTGTGAACGTTGTGAATTAATTTTTCCCTGATATGTGAAATCAACTTTCATAATTCGCTGGCTGTCCTTCACTTCTGTTTTGTTTAACTTTAATTTAACCTTTCAGTCATAAGCTTTCTGATGCATGTAGCAAGCCAAACTCGTTCTCTGCATGTAGGAATTTATGGCGCGTTATTTCATATTTACTTTTTTGTGTCTGGTGTTTTTATCCGATGCACTGGCATCGTCATTTAGTGTGAATATTTCCGGTAACGTGATGGTACCTTCCGACTGTAAAATAAATAATGGTATGCCGATCAGTGTTAATTTCGGCGATGTGCGCACCGATAAAATAGATGGGAAAGCGTATCAGCAACCTGTGTCATTTACGCTTTCCTGCACTAATCTTCCCTCTAATGCGCTTAAACTCCAGCTACAGGGGAATGCAGCCAGTTTTGATAGCGGTGCGTTACGCGCATCAGTTAGCGGGTTAGGTATTGCGTTTTTTAAGTCTAGCGCTGAAAGGTTAAATATTAATACCAGCTGGGTAAACTTTACTTATCCCGCGCTGCCGGTTATTACGGCCGTCCCGGTGAAAGATAACAGCAGCAGTTTAACGGGTGGAAGTTTTACTTCAGCGGCAACACTGGTAGTGGAACTGCAATAAATGAAACGTACGTGGTTAATGGCACTATTGCTGCCCGCTATGCTGAAGTATAGCGCAGTGGCTGCTTTCAGCGTGCAGGCTAACTTCAGTGGAAAACTCATCGAGCCGCCCTTATGTCAGATTAACGGCGAAAAGCCAATTATGGTGGAGTTTGGTTCAGTGGTTATTTCCCAAATCAATGGCGACAGCTACAGAAAACCTGTCTCCTGGACGTTAACCTGTAGCAATAATCCCGATAAGAGTATGCGTGTACAAATCAGTGGCACCGGAAGCGCATTTAATTCTGCTTTGCTGGCGACCAGCCAGCGTGATTTGGCGATTCAGATATTAAGCGGTAAAAATGGCGAAAACGCCCTGGCACTGAATAACTGGCTGCCGTTTACCTTTCCTGCGCTGCCCGTCATTCAGGTGGTACCGGTGAAAAAAAACGCCGCGGTGTTAACCAGTGGTGACTTTTCTGCTTTTGCTGCGCTGGTGGTTGAGTACCAGTAGATGATCGGCGTTGACGCAACCACAGGATTAGACCAATGCTAACAGGGCTTGTTTTCCGCTATCTGGCTTTTTTCGCTGGCCTGCTGCTGTTCTTTTCAGCGCAAGCGATGGAAGCCCCGCGCGTAGATGGCATTCGCTGGGTCAACGCAAGCCAGGTTGAAATTACCTGGTCAGTGGTGGATGTCGGTATGATATCCGGCTATGCCCGCTGTAACTCTTCAGAGAGAACCTGCGCAGCAGGCATCGGTGTCAGCGCCTGGTTTATCGGGCATGGCACCGTATTCAGCGCTGCGGGCGGGCCGCAAATTTACGTCGATCAGGGCGAGAGCCTGGCCTCGGTGGCTGAACGTTTTATCCGTTTTAATGGTCGGGGTGGCAAGTTTCTGCGTAACTCAGATACCCGTTATTACAGTTCATACTGCGGCAGCTTTGTGACAGCCTCCGCGACCGTAACTGACTATTCCGGAATGGTTGCGCCCTGGGCACCTTGCGTCAACATTCCGGTGGTGCCGGTATCCTGTTCGGTAAGCGGAGCCGTGCTGAATATTAATCATGGTACGCTGGCCCCGGCCGCCGTTAATGGCGCCAAAGCCGGCGTTAACTTCTCGCTTTTCTGCAACCGTGATGTGAATATCAGTTTTGCGCTTGCCGGTGGGATCAATATCCTCAAACTGAGCAACAACATCAGTACGCTGTTATCACTGGCTGACGGGAGCCTGAATAAACCGCAATTAGTGCGGGCTAACGTGACGACGCCGTTCACGCTGATTTCGACGCTCTCCTCAACAACCCCCAGTCCCGGTAACTTTACCGGCAGCACGGTGGTTTTCATTAATTACCTCTGATTTGCCAGCCGACCCGGTTGTCATATAACTGTCACAATTCGTACATTTCACTGTCATCAAACTGTCCTATTTTGCCTCCAGCAGCAATCACTGACTCTTACTAAAACGGCGTCAAGCCTGATTTTTAATCCCCTGGAGGGAACATGACACTGATGCGTAGCACCGTAGCCCGAATTCTCGCCGCCACCTTCGCAGTAAGCGCGGTTTCTGCTTTTGCAGCCACCGACCTGACAGGCGCAGGCGGGACGTTCCCGGCACCGGTTTATGCCAAGTGGGCAGCAGAGTATCAGCAAGCCACCGGTAGCAAAATCAACTATCAGGGTATTGGTTCCTCGGGTGGCGTGAAGCAAATCATTGCCAAAACCGTGGATTTCGGTGCGTCCGATGCGCCGATGAAAGAAGAAGATCTGCAGAAAAATGGCCTGTTTCAGTTCCCGACGGTGATCGGTGGCGTGGTGCTGGCGGTGAACATTCCCGGCGTTAAATCCGGTGAGCTGACGCTCGACGGTAAAACGGTCGGCGACATCTATCTCGGCACCATCAAAAAGTGGAACGATCCGGCGATCACCAAACTGAACCCGGGCGTGAAGCTGCCAGACACCAACATCAACGTGGTGCGCCGCGCGGATGGTTCCGGCACCTCTTTCGTCTTCACCAGCTACCTGTCTAAAGTGAACGAGACCTGGAACAGCAAAATCGGTAAAGGCAACACCGTCAACTGGCCAACCGGTCTGGGCGGTAAAGGTAACGACGGCGTGGCCGCGTTTGTACAGCGTCTGCCAGGCTCGATTGGCTACGTAGAGTACGCCTACGCCAAACAGAACAACCTGACTTACACCAAACTGGTTGATGCCGATGGCAAGCCAGTGGCACCGAGCGAAGCCAGCTTTGCGAACGCCGCTAAAGGCGCTGACTGGAGCAAATCCTTTGCCCAGGATCTGACCTTCCAGAAAGGCAACGACGCATGGCCGATCACCTCAACCACCTTCATCCTGATCTACAAAGAGCAGGCGAATGCGGAGAAGGGCAGTGAAGTGCTGAAGTTCTTTGACTGGGCGTACAAAGGCGGCAGCAAAACCGCTACGGCGCTGGATTACGCAGCGCTGCCAGAGAGCGTAGCGAATCAGATTCGTGCTGCCTGGAAAGCCAACATCAAAGACAGTTCCGGTAAAGCGCTGTACCAGTAAGTGTATGACCCGGCCAGCGCCCGCGCTGGCCAGCCTGATGGGCGGCCTCGTTGCCGCCCTGATTACCCTCTGAGATCGAGAATTCTATGGCTGCCACTAAGCCGACGTTTAAAGCACCGGGCAAGCAAGGCGACATGATATTCGGCGCGCTGGTGAAGCTCTCCGCGCTGATCGTGTTACTGCTGCTGGGTGGCATTATCGTCTCCCTGATTTTCTCCTCCTGGCCGAGCATACAGAAATTTGGCTTCTCCTTTCTGTGGAGCAAAACCTGGGATGCGCCAAACGAAGAATTTGGTGCGCTGGTGCCGATTTACGGCACCCTCGTAACCTCACTGATTGCCTTAATCATCGCGGTGCCGGTGAGTTTCGGTATTGCCCTGTTTCTGACCGAGCTGGCACCAAACTGGCTGCGCCGTCCGCTGGGTACCGCGATTGAGCTGCTGGCGGCCATTCCCAGCATTGTGTATGGCATGTGGGGCCTGTTTATCTTTGCTCCGCTGTTCGCGGAGTATTTCCAGACGCCGGTTGGCGAGGTGCTGGCAAATATCCCGATCGTCGGCGCGCTGTTCTCCGGTCCGGCCTTCGGCATCGGTATTCTGGCGGCGGGCGTGATCCTCGCCATCATGATTATCCCTTACATCGCCTCGGTGATGCGCGATGTGTTCGAACAGACGCCGGTGATGATGAAAGAGTCTGCCTACGGCATCGGCTGCACCACCTGGGAAGTGATCTGGCGCATCGTGCTGCCGTTCACCAAAAACGGCGTGATCGGCGGCGTGATGCTGGGTCTCGGCCGCGCGCTGGGCGAAACCATGGCGGTCACCTTTATCATCGGTAATACCTACCAGCTGGACAGCGCATCGCTGTTTATGCCCGGCAACAGTATCACCTCAGCGCTGGCGAACGAGTTCGCCGAAGCCGAATCCGGCGTGCACGTGGCGGCGTTGATGGAGCTTGGCCTGATTCTGTTCGTGATTACCTTTATCGTACTGGCGATCTCCAAACTGATGATCCTGCGTCTGGCGAAGAGTGAAGGAGCCCGTTCATGACAGCAATTGAAATGCAGGCGCGCGCCGAGCTGGAAGCCTCGCGCCGTAAAATGCAGGCGTGGCGCAGCACCAAAAACAAAATTGCCCTGACGCTCTCGCTGCTGACCATGGCGTTCGGCCTGTTCTGGCTGATCTGGATTTTGTTCACCACCGTCACGAAAGGGATCGATGGCCTGAGCTGGACGCTGTTTACCGAATCCACGCCGCCGCCCAACACCGCGGGCGGTGGTCTGGCGAACGCCCTGGCGGGCAGCGGCCTGCTGATCTTCTGGTCCACCTTCTTTGGCACGCCGCTGGGCATTCTGGCGGGTATCTACCTGGCAGAATATGGCCGCAAGCACTGGCTGGCGGAAGTGATTCGCTTCATTAACGACATCCTGCTGTCCGCGCCGTCGATTGTGGTCGGCCTGTTCGTGTACACCATCGTGGTGGCGCAGATGCAGCACTTCTCCGGCTGGGCCGGTGTGATAGCGCTGGCGCTGCTGCAGGTGCCCATCGTGATTCGTACCACCGAGAACATGCTGCGGCTGGTGCCGGACAGCATGCGTGAAGCGGCTTATGCGCTGGGCACGCCGAAGTGGAAGATGATCTCGGCTATTACGCTGAAAGCCTCGGTCTCCGGCATCATTACCGGTGTGCTGCTGGCGATTGCGCGCATTGCCGGTGAAACCGCACCGCTGCTGTTCACCGCGCTGTCGAACCAGTTCTGGAGCACCGACATGATGCAGCCGCTGGCCAACCTGCCGGTGACCATCTTCAAATTCGCCATGAGCCCGTTTGCCGAATGGCAGAGCCTGGCGTGGGCCGGTGTGCTGATTATTACGTTGTGCGTGCTGCTGCTGAACATCGTGGCGCGCGTGATTTTCGCCAAAGGCAAACACTAATTTTCCGGCGCGGCTTCGGCGGCGCTGCACATGAGAGATGAGCAATGAGTATGGCAACTCCTTCTGCCGGTAAAATTCAGGTGCGCAATCTGAACTTCCACTACGGTAAGTTCCACGCGCTGAAGAACATTAATCTGGATATCGCCAAAAACCAGGTGACGGCGTTTATCGGTCCGTCGGGCTGCGGCAAATCCACCCTGCTGCGCACCTTCAACAAAATGTACTCGCTCTATCCGGAGCAGCGTGCTGAGGGTGAAATTCTGCTGGATGGCGACAACATTCTGGCATCGCATCAGGATATCGCCCTGCTGCGCGCGCGCGTCGGCATGGTGTTCCAGAAGCCGACGCCGTTTCCGATGTCGATTTATGACAACATCGCCTTTGGCGTGCGGCTGTTTGAGAAGCTGTCGCGTGCCGATATGGACGAGCGCGTGCAGTGGGCGCTGAGCAAAGCCGCGCTGTGGAATGAAACCAAAGACAAGCTGCACCAGAGCGGTTACAGTCTCTCCGGCGGTCAGCAGCAGCGCCTGTGCATCGCGCGCGGCATCGCGATTCGCCCGGAAGTGCTGCTGCTGGATGAGCCATGTTCGGCGCTGGACCCGATCTCCACCGGACGCATCGAAGAGCTGATCACCGAGCTAAAGCAGGATTACACCGTGGTCATCGTGACCCACAACATGCAGCAGGCGGCGCGCTGTTCCGATCACACGGCGTTTATGTATCTGGGCGAGCTGATTGAGTTCAGCGACACCGACACGCTGTTTACCAAGCCTGCGCAGAAGCAGACAGAAGATTACATCACCGGTCGTTACGGCTGATTCAGGAGAGAAACATGGATAATTTAAATCTGAACAAACATATCTCCGGTCAGTTCAATGCGGAGCTGGAGCACATTCGCACCCAGGTGATGATCATGGGCGGCATGGTTGAGCAGCAGCTTACCGATGCCATCACTGCGATGCACAACCAGGATGGCGAACTGGCGCGCCGGGTGATCGACGGTGACCAGAAGGTCAACATGATGGAAGTGGAGATTGATGAAGCCTGTGTGCGCATCATCGCCAAGCGCCAGCCTACCGCCAGCGACCTGCGTCTGGTGATGGCGATCATCAAAACCATTTCAGAGCTGGAACGCATCGGCGACGTGGCGGAGAAGATCAGCCGTACCGCGCTGGAGAAGTTCGGTCAGCAGCACCTGCCGCTGCTGGTGAGCCTTGAGTCGCTCGGTCATCACACCGTGCAGATGCTGCACGACGTGCTGGATGCCTTCGCGCGCATGGATCTCAACGAAGCCATCAAGATCTACCGCGAAGACAAAAAGGTGGATAAAGAGTACGAAGGTATCGTGCGCCAGCTGATGACCTACATGATGGAAGATCCGCGCACTATTCCCAGCGTGCTCACCGCGCTGTTCTGCGCGCGCGCCATCGAGCGCATCGGTGACCGCTGCCAGAACATCTGCGAAATTATCTTCTATTTCGTGAAAGGTCAGGATTTCCGTCACGTGGGCGGTGACAAGCTGGATGAACTGCTGTCGGGCGACGACGGCAGCAATAAACCCTCCTGATTGACGTGATGACTGCCTGTTAGCGCTGAGGCTGACAGGCAGTGCGCTTGATTTCTGCCTGTTCTCAACCTGCCGCTCTCTTTATACTTGGCGCACATTTTTCTGCCAGGTGCTGTTTTATGTCCTCTGCAAATAACAACAAAACCGCCGTTACGCCGGCGAAAGCAATGGTGGCTGCCGTCAGCGGCTATGCCATGGATGGATTTGATCTGCTGATTCTGGGATTTATGCTGCCGGCGATCAGCGTGTCGCTGGCGCTGGATGCGTCGCAGGCCGGTTCGCTGGTGACCTGGACGCTGATCGGCGCGGTGGTCGGCGGCATTGTGTTTGGTCATCTGAGCGATCGCTACGGCCGCATCCGCATTCTGACCGTGACGATCCTGATGTTCTCGCTGTTCACCGGGCTGTGTGCCGTGGCGCAGGGCTACTGGGATCTGCTGGCGTATCGTACGCTGGCCGGCATGGGACTGGGCGGTGAGTTTGGCATCGGCATGGCGCTGATTGCCGAAGCCTGGCCGAAGGAGAAGCGCAACCGCGCCTCGGCGTGGGTCGGTATCGGCTGGCAGCTCGGCGTATTGCTGGCGGCCTTTATCACGCCGCCGCTGCTGAGCGTGATTGGCTGGCGCGGTATGTTCCTGGTTGGCCTGCTGCCGGCACTGGTGTCGTTTGTGATTCGCCGCAGCATGGGCGAGCCGGAAGCCTTCACCCGCCATGTGGAAAAAACCCCGCAGCTCTCCTTTTCCGCGCGCATTAAACTGCTGTTTGCCGATCGCGCCACCAGCAAAGCCAGCCTCGGCATTCTGATTCTTTGTTCAGTACAGAATTTTGGCTATTACGGCCTGATGATCTGGATGCCAAGCTATCTCTCTTCCAGCTTCGGCTTCAGCCTGACCAAATCCGGCCTGTGGACGGCCGTTACGGTGGTGGGCATGACGTTCGGCATCTGGCTATTCGGTGTGCTGGCGGACCGCTTTGCGCGCTGGAAGATTTTCCTGCTGTACCAGTTTGGTGCCGTGGCGATGGTGGTGGTTTACGCCCAGCTGCGCGACCCGACGGTGATGCTGTTTACCGGTGCCATCATGGGGATGTTTGTTAACGGCATGATTGGCGGCTACGGCGCGCTGATCTCGGACACTTTCCCACCGCAGGCGCGCGCCACCGCGCAGAATGTGCTGTTCAACCTCGGCCGCGGCGTCGGCGGTTTCGGTCCGCTGGTGATCGGCATGCTGGCCACGCATATTTCGTTCACCGCTGCGATTACGCTGCTGGCGCTGATTTATCTGCTGGATATTGTCGCCACGCTGTTTCTGCTGCCAAAAAGCCAGGGCAATGAGGATTCGCTGGGCGCGATTGGGTGATTTTTTCCCCCTCACCCTAACCCTCTCCCGCAAACGGGAGAGGGAACCGTTCAGTGCGGTTTTACAAACCTGTGCTTCGCCTTAACACCCGCTCGATCAGCCCCTTCTCCCGCTGGCGGGAGAAGGCTGGGATGAGGGGGCTGCGCGCACTTACCTGACCAAATCCCAGCCACGCGCACGCCACAGCGCTGGCAGCTGCGCCATATCGTCAAAACGCGTCACCAGCGGGTGATCAATCACCGGATTGTGTGCATCGGCACAGTAATAAAACACCGGTATGCCAGCGGCGATGCCAGCCCGCGCGCCAGCCTCTGAATCATCCACCAGAATGCACTTTTCAATCGGCACCTGCATCTGTTCCGCCGCGTGATACATCAGCTCCGGATCCGGCTTCCAGTGATTAATGTCATAGCCGCTGTACAGGCGTCCGCTCAGATACGGCAGCATGCCGGTCAGCCCCAGCGAATGCTCCATCTTCTTCACCGTACCGTTCGACACCACGCACATCGGCACCTTCACGCGCTCCACCAGCGCGCAGGCGCCGGCAATCGGCTGCAAATCAAGATCAAACAGGCGCGCCACTTCCGCGCGGTAGGCGCTTTCCACCTCAGCCAGCGGCAGTGTCACCTGATGCTGGGCCGTCACATCGCGGATGATGTCGTAAAGCTTCACCCCTTTGTACTGCTCAAACATCTGCTGCAGCGAGAGTTCGATACCGTAACGGGCAAAGGTGTTGACGTAGGACTGCGTGCAG
The DNA here is from genome assembly GCF_004916815.1 of Pantoea sp. R102. Classification (NCBI taxonomy): domain Bacteria; kingdom Pseudomonadati; phylum Pseudomonadota; class Gammaproteobacteria; order Enterobacterales; family Erwiniaceae; genus Pantoea; species Pantoea sp. R102. Next base: position 21,692 of record NZ_SDFT01000044.1, on the reverse strand, counting down.
ATCACTTCGCTGTCGACCAGCGTGCCATCGCAATCAAAAAAGATACATTCAACTGACATCGCGCCTCATCCTTTTAGTAAACAATAAGCTGTCACTCTAGCGCACTCAGCGCAGAAAGCGACCCCAGGCAACCGGTTGCGAAAAATCAGTGTTTTGCGGCGCTAAAGGCTATAGGATACGCGGCGATAAATTTTTCATCGGAACAGCGAAATGAACGAGCAGGGCCTTTTGCAGCGTATTTTCAGGCTGCAGGAACACGGAACCACCGCGCGCACCGAAGTGATTGCCGGTTTCACTACTTTCCTGACGATGGTGTACATCGTCTTCGTTAACCCGCAGATTCTTGGTGCCGCAGGCATGGACACCCAGGCGGTGTTTGTTACCACCTGCGTGATTGCTGCGTTCGGCAGCATCCTGATGGGGCTGGTGGCCAATCTGCCGGTGGCGCTGGCACCGGCCATGGGCCTCAACGCCTTCTTTGCCTTTGTGGTGGTGGGTGCGATGGGCTACTCGTGGCAGGTTGGCATGGGCGCAATCTTCTGGGGCGCGCTGGGGCTGCTGATCCTGACGCTGCTGCGCGTACGCTACTGGATGATCGCCAATATTCCGCTCAGCCTGCGCGTGGGCATCACCGCCGGTATCGGTCTGTTCATCGCCATGATGGGGCTGAAAAACGCCGGTATTATTGTGCCCAACGCGGACACCATCGTGACCGTCGGCAACCTGGCCTCGCACAACGTGCTGCTCGGCGCGCTCGGCTTCTTTATCATTGCGATTCTGGCGTCGCGCAACATCCACGCGGCGGTGCTGGTCTCTATCGTCGTGACCACCGCGATCGGTCTGCTGCTGGGCGACGTGAAGTTTACCGGGCTGTTCGCCGCGCCGCCGGCCATCACCTCGGTGGTCGGCCAGGTCGATATCAAAGGCGCGTTCAACGTGAGCATGGCGGGCGTGATCTTCGCCTTCATGCTGGTCAATCTGTTTGACTCATCCGGTACGCTGATTGGCGTAACTGATAAAGCGGGCCTGATCGACGAGAAGGGCACCTTTCCGCGCATGAAACAGGCGCTGTACGTGGATAGCATCAGCTCCGTCACCGGTTCGCTGATCGGCACCTCTTCGGTGACGGCGTACATCGAAAGCTCATCCGGCGTGGCGATTGGCGGCCGTACCGGCCTGATGGCGGTAGTGACCGGCATCCTGTTCCTGCTGGTGATGTTCCTGTCGCCGCTGGCTGCCATGGTGCCCGCCTATGCGGCGGCCGGCGCGCTGATTTATGTCGGCGTACTGATGACGGCTTCGCTGGCGCGCGTGCGCTGGGACGATCTCACCGAAGCGGTGCCGGCGTTTGTCACGGCGGCGATGATGCCGTTCAGCTTCTCGATCACCGAAGGTATTGCGCTCGGTTTTATCTCTTACTGCGTGATGAAACTCGGCACCGGACGCTGGCGTGAAATCAGCCCGTGCGTGGTGGTGGTGGCGCTGCTGTTTGTGCTGAAAATCGCTTTTATCGACGCGCACTAAACGCAACAGGCCGCGGGTGCGGCCTGGTTATCCGGGATGCCTGACTTCCGGCTGACTGGCAACACGCTCGCCGGGCAGGCTGGTGAGGCGCAGGGTGCGCGGACCGATGTTGGGTTTGCTCATCTCCACATCGCGCAGCGACTGCCACTGCTGCTGCGCATCAATCTCCCACAGCCGTAAACGCTCAGTGCCGGGCGACAGCGCGCAGGACCACACCAGCGTCGGCTCGGCATCACACACCGCCTGAATATCGGGATAGACGCTGGATCGCAGCCGGCCGGCCGCCGGATGCAGCCGCAGCGCATCAATACCGCTATCTGCTTCGCCGGTCAGTTTGAGGATGCTCTGGCGTAGCGTCCAGATCTGCGTCACCGCTTCCATAAAATCCTGCTGGGCGTTAATCCACGCCTTTTCACCCGATGACAGCCCCTGCGTGAGGGCATCCTGCGCCTGACGGCTATGCGCCCGGACGATTTCCATATCCAGGCCAGCGCGCCCGCCTTCTTCCGCCAGCAGCACGCCGACCATGTTACCGGCATAGGAGATACTGAAGTCAGGCAGATTAGGATCGGCAAAGCAGGGGCGACCGCTGCTGCTGGCGATCAGCGGTGGCAGGTCACGAATACCATAGACGCGCAGCATCAGCTGGGCCAGCAGCGCGCGTGCGGCAAGAAAGCGGCCGCGGCGCTTATCAGGCAGGTGCCCGGCGCTGGTCATCACATCCTGTGGAACCCGCATGGTATCTGGGGTGAGGGGCGGGTTAACCACCCAACGAACAAAATGACTAGCCATCTGTCGCTCCGTGAAAATGGTCGGATAATCATCAGGGCTATTGTAAGAATTTTCTCATGGGTTTGCATCCGGCTTACGCTGGATAGCCAGTAAATTCAGATAAGGACGAGGCGAATCTCATTGCCATGAGCTGCAATTGAATATGAGGCTTTTGCACATTGGTGTCGGATGGGGTGCCGAAGCGGCGGATGTGGTGTAGGATTTGGACAGGAAAGAGCTGCACAATGAAGTGCTTAAATTATTCACCTATCTGCCAATCGTGCGCATCGCAAACCATGCACGTCGGAGTTGTTATGTCTGTTACCTCTCTTGCTCGCCAGGAATCGATCTCGCTGGATGAATTTCGTCACGGCATGCGCCGTCTCACTGCCGGTGTCTCGCTGGTGACCACCTCATCCAGCGGAGAAAAGTTCGGGCTGATCGCCACCTCGGTCAGCTCGCTGGCAGCGGAACCGCCCAGCCTGCTGGTCTGCGTTAACCGCAGCGCATCAAGCCACGATGCCATTCTGCAGGCGGGCTACTTTGCCGTGAACGTTCTGCGCGAGCAGCACGATGACCTGTGCGCGCAATTCAGCTCGCCGACGCGCCGTGCTGAGCGTTTCCAGAGCGGTGAATGGCAAACCCTTAATACGGGCGCGCCCGTGCTGGCTGATGCCCTGGTGAGCTTCGATTGTCAGCTGGAAAAAACGGTGGAGTGGAACACCCACAGCGTGCTGCTGGCGCGTATCGTTGGTATTGCGCTGCCGGGCGAAGCGACAGCGCCGATGGTCTACTTCAACAGCGGTTTTCACTCGCTGGGCTAAGTCATGGCGCAGCGCGTCGTGCGGCTGCGCGGCTTAACGCATCAGGCAAATTTGCTGGCTTCGTCAAAGCTCAGACGCGGCAGGCGCGGATGCAGCTTGCTGGCTTCGCCATAGCCGAGGTTGATCAGTAAATTGACCTGCCAGTTATTTTCGCTAAAGAACGCGGCGTTAACTTTGGCCGGATCAAAACCGGACATCGGGCCGGCATCCAGTCCCAGCGAGCGGGCTGCCAGAATCAGATAGCCCGCCTGCAGACTGCTGTTGCGAAACGCGGTCTCTTTGGCCAAATCCGGGCTGCTGGTAAACCAGCTGCGTGCATCGCCATGCGGGAACAGTTTTGGCAGTGCTTCATAAAAGGTCGGATCCCACGCCACAATCACCGTCACCGGTGCCGCCATGGTTTTATCCACATTGCCTGAGGAGAGCGCCGGTTTCAGCTTCTCTTTACCTTCCTGAGACGTCACGAACACAAAGCGGCCCGGCGAGCAGTTGGCTGAGGTCGGCCCCAGCGCCGTCAGCGCATAGAGCTGCTTCAGCACCTCCTGCGAAATCGGTTTATCCTGCCAGTAGCTATGGGTGCGGGCTTCAGTAAACAGCGCGTTCAGCGCCACGCTGTCGAGCGGTGTACTCATGTTTCTCTCCTGTTCAGGCAACAACCTGCGCCTGATTTTTAGCATGAATAATGGATGTGGCCGCTGCGTTTACGCGGCGACCCTCAACCGTTATACGACAAAGGCGAGGGCGCGCCAAATAACAAAGATGTATGTTGGTAGCGATCCCGGTGCGCCTGAATGCGCACCCTGCAGCATCGCATGAATCCCCTGTAGGGGCGCCATTTATGGCGACCTGTGACGGCGACTATTTACCAATACAAAAGCTGGAGAAAATCCGGCCCAGCAGATCGTCGGAGGTAAACTCGCCGGTGATTTCGCTCAGCGCCTGCTGCGCCAGCCGCAGCTCTTCAGCCAGCAGTTCGCCCGCCCAGGCTCCCAGCAGCTGCTCTTTGCCCTGCTGTAAGTGAGTGGCTGCTAACTCCAGCGCCTGCAGATGGCGGCGACGCGCGAGGAAGCCGCCTTCCATATTGCCGGCGAAGCCCATGCTCTGTTTCAGGTGCTCGCGCAGCGTATCGACGCCAGCGCCGGTGCGCGCCGACAGGCGAATAAGTGAGTGGCCATTTACTTCTGTCAGGCCCAGCGTTTCACCGGTCATGTCCGCTTTATTACGTACCACGGTAATCGGCAACGCGGCTGGTAAGCGCGCCACGAAATCAGGCCAGATGGCGGCGGCTTCAGTGGCGTCAGTGGTGGTGCCATCCACCATGAACAGGACGCGATCCGCCTGCTCAATCTCCTGCCAGGCGCGTTCAATGCCGATACGTTCCACTTCGTCGCTGGCTTCACGCAAACCGGCGGTATCGATGATGTGCAGCGGCATGCCGTCGATGTGGATGTGCTCGCGCAGCACGTCACGCGTGGTGCCGGCGATATCCGTCACAATCGCCGCTTCGCGTCCGGCCAGTGCGTTGAGCAGGCTCGATTTTCCGGCGTTGGGACGACCGGCAATCACCACCTTCATCCCTTCACGCAGCAGGCTGCCCTGACGCGCTTCGGCGCGCACGCCGTTGAGATCGCCGATCACTGCATTCAGCTGCGCTTCGATTTTGCCGTCGGAAAGGAAGTCGATCTCCTCATCCGGAAAATCAATCGCTGCTTCCACATAGATGCGCAAGTGAGTAAGTGCTTCCACTAACGCATTAACGCGCAGTGAAAAGGCGCCCTGCAGCGAGTTGACGGCGGAGCGGGCGGCCTGCTCGGAGCTGGCATCAATCAGATCGGCAATCGCTTCTGCCTGCGCCAGGTCGAGCTTGTCATTCAGAAAGGCGCGTTCCGAGAACTCGCCCGGCTGCGCAATACGCACACCTGGCAGCGCCACGATGCGCTTCAGCAGCAGATCGAGAATCACCGGACCGCCGTGGCCCTGCAGTTCCAGCACATCTTCGCCGGTAAAGGAGTTCGGACCCGGGAACCACAGCGCGATGCCCTGATCCAGCACGCTGCCATCAGCATCGTTAAAGGGCAGATAGTCGGCGTAGCGTGGCTTCGGCAGCTTGCCCAGCACGGCCTGCGCCACCTCAGCGGCTTTGCCACCGGAAATACGCAGAATACCGACGCCACCACGGCCGGGAGGCGTCGCCTGGGCAACAATAGTGTCACTGTGGCTCATAAGTACCTTCTTCCAAAAAAACAGGGCGGCATAAATGCCGCCCCTGGAGATGTTGCGTCCTGCTCAGCGTTGCCGGGCGTTACGCTTTCTTCTTGTCGCGGCTGTGTAAACCACGCTTTTCCAGCCCGCGATAAATCAGCTGCTGCTGGAGAATGGTTACCAGGTTGCTGACGATGTAGTACAGCACCAGACCTGACGGGAACCACAGGAAGAACACGGTAAAGATAACCGGCATGTAAGTCATGATCTTCTGCTGCATCGGATCGGTCACGGTGGTCGGTGACATCTTTTGAATGAAGAACATGGTGATACCCATGATGACCGGCAGAATGTAGTACGGGTCCTGCGCGGACAGGTCATGGATCCACAGTACAAACGGAGCATGACGCAGTTCAACGGAACCGGACAGCATGTAGTACAGCGCCAGGAAGATTGGCATCTGGATAACCAGTGGCAGACAGCCGCCCAGCGGGTTCACTTTCTCCGCCTTATACAGCGCCATCATCTCCTGGCTCTGCTTCTGCTTATCATCACCCAGACGCTCACGCATGGCCTGAATCTTCGGCTGCAGCATACGCATCTTGGCCATCGAGGTGTACTGCGCTTTGGTCAGCGGGTACATGATGCCACGCACGATGAAGGTGATAACGATAATGGAGAAGCCCCAGTTACCGATAAAGCTGTGCAGGAACTTCAGCAGCTTAAACAGCGGCTGAGAGATGAACCACAGCCAGCCGTAATCCACGGTCAGATCGAGGTGTGGCGCGATAGCGGCCATTTTGTCCTGGATTTCCGGACCCACCCACAGAGTGGCACCGAGATCCTGCTGCGCGCCGGCGGCGATGGTCACAGGCGCCGACTTATAGCCGATTGCCGCCACACCGTTGCCGAGATTGCTGGTGTACAGCGTATTGTTACCCTGAGTGCGCGGCACCCATGCGGTCGCAAAGTACTGCTGCAGCATCGCCACCCAGCCGTTGCTGGTGGTGGTGTTCAGGTTCTCGTTATCAGCGATGGTATCGAATTTGTATTTTTCATACTTCGCATCGCTGGTCGAGTAAGCGGCACCACGGAAAGTGTGCAGCGCAAAGTTATTGCTGCCGGTATCGCGATGCTTCGGCAGATCGATCGTCTGCTTCAGCTGACCAAACATCGCCACTTCCAGCGGCTGCTGCGAGGCGTTATTGATGTTGTAGTCGACGTTAACCGCGAATTCGCCACGTTTGAACACGAAGGTTTTGGTGTAAACCACGCCGTTCTCACCGGTCCAGCTCAGCGGCACGCGCAGCTCGGTCTGGCCATCGGCCATCTCGAAGTGATCCTGGGAAGCGGTATACAGCGGACGTGCGCCGTTGTTCGGGTTATCCGGACCGTTACGGCCGGTTAAGCCGCTCTGCGCCTGATAAACGAAGGCCGGAGTGGTTTCCAGCAGCTGGAACGGCGCGTCTGAACCCAGTTTGTCCGGGTAAGTCAGCAGCTGTGCCTGCTCGATATCACCGCCGCGGGTATTAATGTTGAGTGACAGGACATCAGTCTTAACGGTGATCGTTTTGCCCTGGCCGCTAGCCGGCACGCCGGAAGAGGCGGCATCACCCGCTGCGCTGCTTGTGTTCTGCGTGGTCTGGGTCTGCTGTGGCTGCGGAGCGTGGTCCGTCTGCCAGGCTTGCCAGATCATAAAAGACACGAACAGAAAAGCGATGAGAAAGAGATTGCGTTGCGAATCCATCGTTAATGTTCTCTGGTATCAAAGGTTTTTGGCGGCACCGGATCGTCGCCACCCGGGTTCAAAGGGTGGCATTTTAATACGCGTTTAATCGTCAACCAACTGCCTTTTAACATGCCGAAGCGGCGTACAGCTTCCACCCCATACTGCGAGCAGGTGGGATGGAACCGGCAATGAGGTCCCAGCAGTGGGCTGATGGCGCGTTGATAAACGCGTATCAGGGCGATCAGGAGCCGCGCGCCAGGCGACAGTGACGACGCCATAATTTCTCCAACGCTTCCGTCAGTGCACGGTTATCGAGGTCAGCAATCCCTTTTTTCGCCACGATGACAAAATCCATCGGCGGCAGCTCGTGTTGACGCAAACGAAAGCTTTCGCGGGTCAATCGCTTGATCCGGTTGCGTTCATGGGCGCGTTTCACGTGCTTCTTGGCGACGGTAAGACCGATGCGGGGATGCCCCAGCGAATTAAGGCGGCCGAGGATGGTGATTTGCGGCGTGCCAGCCCGAAGAGGTTGCTGGAAGACGAAAGTGAAATGAGCGGGAGTTAACAAACGTAACTCCCTGGGAAATGCGAGCTTAACCACGAGGGTTAGCTTTTATTACTTAGAAACGGTCAGACGAGCACGGCCTTTAGCACGACGACGTGCCAGAACCTGACGACCATTTTTAGTAGCCATACGAGCACGGAAGCCGTGAGAACGGTTGCGCTTCAGTACGGACGGTTGAAAAGTGCGTTTCATGGCGATTTCTACCTAAACTTGAAAAATTTCACTGGGTGACGCGTTTTCGGGCCAGTAAAACGACCGACGCCTCAATGTGTCTTTAATAAAGAGGCGGGATTGTAATAATTGTACAGTCCGGAGTCAATTTACTTCGCTGGGCGCGAGACCTGAAAACTCTGATACAGCCCGCTAATTCCGGGCATCAAAGCTTCACGCGCCAATGCCGGGTGGGGAATTATACGGGCTATAAAGGAAAGCGCAAGGATCGTCCAGGATCTTCTTGCGATCGCCGCGCCGATCGTAACGGCAAAAATGCGAGCGCGGTGGAAAATTTCTCGCTTTCAGCCTGATCCCCGCTCGCTTTTTCCGCAGACGGCGTAAACTGATGCATGCCTGGACACCCTGTGGATAAAATGGATCAAAACTGTGTAGAAAGGGAAGATCTCTGAGGCGCTTTGCGCTATGATCCGCCCTTCCGCTGACGATCCTCCTTGCGATCGCCGGGGATGACTACCGCGGATAGCGGTCGCAGGCGCTTTCTGACCGCCTGTGTCAAAAAAGACAGTTTCTATTATTAGCGCCTGAAATTCTTATCGATTTTGTACGAGTGGAGTCCGCCGTGTCACTTACGCTTTGGCAACAGTGTCTTGCCCGTTTGCAGGATGAGCTTCCTGCCACCGAATTCAGCATGTGGATTCGTCCGCTGCAGGCTGAATTGAACGACAATACGCTGGCCTTGTATGCACCAAATCGGTTTGTACTCGACTGGGTTCGGGATAAATATCTCAATAGTATCAATGGGCTGCTGAATGAATTCTGCGGTGCGAACGTGCCGCTGCTGCGTTTTGAGGTCGGTACGCGCCCGGCTGCGCCGGTGGCTGCTACGCAACCCGCCATGGCCAGCAGCGTCAGCGCGCCCGCACCGGCTGAGAATCGTCCGGCACCGGCACAGCCGCTGCGCCCGAGCTGGGATTCGGTTCCGGCACCGGCTGATGTGACCTACCGCTCGAACGTGAATAACCGCCACAACTTCGACAACTTCGTTGAGGGTAAATCCAACCAGCTGGCGCGCGCGGCGGCACGTCAGGTGGCGGATAATCCTGGCGGCGCTTATAACCCGCTGTTCCTGTATGGCGGCACTGGCCTCGGCAAAACGCACCTGCTGCACGCGGTGGGCAATGGCATCATCGCGCGCAAGCCGAATGCCAAAGTGGTTTATATGCACTCTGAACGCTTCGTGCAGGATATGGTGAAAGCGCTGCAGAACAACGCCATCGAGGAGTTTAAGCGCTACTACCGTTCGGTGGACGCGCTGCTGATCGATGATATTCAGTTCTTTGCCAATAAAGAGCGCTCGCAGGAAGAGTTTTTCCACACCTTCAACGCGCTGCTGGAAGGTAATCAGCAGATCATCCTGACCTCGGATCGTTACCCGAAAGAGATCAACGGGGTGGAAGATCGTCTGAAATCACGCTTTGGCTGGGGATTAACCGTGGCGATCGAGCCGCCTGAGCTGGAGACGCGTGTCGCGATCCTGATGAAAAAGGCGGACGAAAACGACATCCGTCTGCCGGGCGAAGTGGCCTTCTTTATTGCCAAGCGTCTGCGCTCTAACGTGCGTGAGCTGGAAGGGGCACTGAATCGCGTGATTGCCAATGCCAACTTTACCGGGCGTGCCATCACCATCGATTTTGTGCGCGAAGCGCTGCGCGACCTGCTGGCGCTGCAGGAAAAGCTGGTAACCATCGACAACATCCAGAAGACGGTGGCCGAGTACTATAAAATTAAAGTGGCGGATTTGCTGTCGAAGCGCCGTTCGCGCTCGGTGGCGCGTCCGCGTCAAATGGCGATGGCGATGGCCAAAGAGCTCACCAACCACAGCCTGCCGGAAATTGGCGATGCGTTTGGTGGCCGTGACCATACCACCGTGCTTCATGCCTGCCGTAAAATCGAGCAGCTGCGTGAAGAGAGCCACGACATCAAAGAAGATTTCTCTAACCTCATTCGAACATTATCTTCCTGACGCATATGAAATTTATTGTTGAACGTGAGCAGTTGCTGAAGCCGCTGCAACAGGTGAGTGGCCCGCTTGGCGGACGCCCGACGCTGCCGATCCTCGGAAATTTACTGCTGCAGGTGAATGAAGGCACGCTGCTGCTGACCGGTACCGATCTTGAGATGGAGATGGTGGCGCGCGTGGCGCTGACCCAGCCGCACGAACCGGGCGCGACCACCGTCCCGGCGCGTAAGTTTCTCGATATTTGCCGTGGTCTGCCTGAAGGCGCAGAGATCAGTCTGACGCTGGAAGGTGACCGCATGCTGGTGCGCTCCGGCCGCAGCCGCTTTTCGTTGTCGACGCTGCCAGCCAGCGACTTCCCGAATCTCGACGACTGGCAGAGCGAAGTGGAATTCACGTTGCCGCAGGCCACGCTCAAACGCCTGATTGAAGCCACGCAGTTCTCCATGGCGCATCAGGATGTGCGTTACTATCTCAACGGTATGCTGTTCGAGACCGAAGGCGAAGAGCTGCGCACCGTTGCTACTGACGGCCATCGCCTGGCAGTCTGTTCGATGCCTGTCGGACAGGCGCTGCCGAACCATTCGGTGATCGTACCGCGTAAAGGTGTGATTGAGCTGGTCCGTCTGCTGGACGGCGGTGAAACGCCGCTGCAGGTGCAGATTGGCAGCAGCAACATTCGCGCGCACGTCGGCGATTTCATCTTTACGTCGAAGCTGGTTGATGGCCGTTTCCCGGATTATCGCCGTGTGTTGCCGAAGAATCCTGACAAAGCGCTGGAAGCGGGCTGCGATCTGCTGAAACAGGCTTTTGCCCGCGCGGCAATCCTGTCGAACGAGAAGTTCCGCGGCGTTCGCATCTATATCACCGAAAATCAGCTGCGCATCACGGCCAATAACCCGGAGCAGGAAGAGGCGGAAGAGATGCTGGACGTGTCGTACAGCGGCACCGAGCTGGAGATTGGTTTTAACGTCAGCTACGTGCTGGATGTGCTGAACGCGCTGAAGTGCGAAAACGTGCGTCTGCTGCTGACCGATTCGGTTTCCAGCGTGCAGATTGAAGATGTAGCCAGTCCGGCTGCGGCCTACGTCGTGATGCCCATGCGCCTGTGATCGTCTGGCGGGCTAACTTACTCGCTATTTTGCACCCGGGCAGTGCTCGCCCCTGGTCACATACTTCAGTATGCTCCCAGGGTCTGTGCGCTGGCCGTGCGCAAACTAGCTTCGCCGTTAACGCCCTCGATTGCAGGGTTAGGTGAACACCACTTCTTAATGCGCAGCTGGATTCGTTCATGGCTTTAACCCGCCTCCTGATTAAAGATTTTCGTAATATCGAGCAGGCCGATCTCACGCTGGCGCCGGGCTTCAATTTTCTTGTGGGCGCCAACGGCAGCGGTAAAACCAGCGTGCTGGAGGCGATTTATACGCTGGGTCACGGCCGTGCATTCCGCAGTTTGCAGGCCGGACGCGTAATTCGTCACGATCAGGACGCGTTTGTGTTGCACGGGCGGATTGAAGGCAGCGAGCGCGAGCTGGCGGTCGGCCTGAGTAAAAACCGCGCCGGCGACAGCAAAGTCCGCATCGACGGCAGCGACGGCCATAAAGTCGCCGAGCTGGCGCAGCTGCTGCCGATGCAGCTGATTACGCCAGAGGGGTTTACTTTGCTCAACGGCGGCCCCAAATACCGTAGAGCCTACATCGACTGGGGCTGCTTTCATGCTTATCCCGGTTTCTTTCTGGCCTGGAGCAATCTGCGTCGCCTGCTGAAACAGCGCAACGCGGCGCTGCGCCAGGTCGCGCGCTACAGCCAGATCCGGCCATGGGATCAGGAGCTGGTGCCGCTGGCAGAACAGATCAGCGCCTGGCGCGCTGAATACAGCGCAGCCATTGCCAGCGAAATCACCGTCACCTGCAGCCAGTTTTTACCGGAGTTTGCGCTGAGCTTCTCCTTCCAGCGTGGCTGGGACAAAGAGAGCGACTTCGGCGAGCTGCTGGAGCGCAACTTCGAGCGCGATCGTGCGCTCACCTACACCGCCAGCGGTCCGCACAAAGCCGATTTTCGGATTCGTGCTGAAGGCACGCCGGTGGAAGATTTACTCTCACGCGGTCAGTTAAAGCTGCTGATGTGTGCGTTGCGGTTAGCGCAGGGCGAGTACCTGACGCGCAGCAGCGGACGTCGCTGTTTATACCTGATTGACGACTTCGCCTCCGAGCTGGATGACACCCGTCGTCGCCTGCTGGCGGAACGCCTGAAAGCCACGCAGGCTCAGGTGTTTGTCAGCGCCATTGGTGTCGAGCATGTAATCGATATGAGTGACGAAAAGGGCAAGATGTTCCGCGTGGAACAGGGTAAAATAGCGGTTCAACCTGAAGATTAAATGAGCGAGAAACGTTGATGTCGAATTCTTATGACTCCTCAAGTATCAAAGTCCTGAAAGGGCTTGATGCGGTACGCAAACGCCCGGGTATGTACATCGGCGATACGGATGACGGCACCGGTCTGCATCACATGGTATTCGAGGTCGTGGATAACGCCATCGACGAAGCGCTCGCCGGCCACTGTAGTGATATCGTGGTCACCATCCATGCCGACAACTCTGTCTCCGTACAGGATGACGGCCGTGGTATTCCGACCGGTATCCACCCGGAAGAGGGCGTCTCTGCTGCCGAAGTGATCATGACCGTACTGCATGCCGGCGGTAAGTTTGATGACAACTCTTATAAAGTTTCCGGTGGTCTGCACGGCGTCGGCGTATCGGTGGTGAACGCCCTGTCGCAGAAGCTGGAACTGACCATTCGTCGCGACGGCAAAGTGCATCAGCAAACCTACGTGCACGGTGTGCCGCAGGCGCCGCTGGCGGTGACCGGCGATACCGACGCTACCGGTACGCGCGTGCGTTTCTGGCCGAGCCACGATACGTTCACCAACGTCACCGATTTTGAATATGAAATCCTGGCGAAGCGTCTGCGCGAGCTGTCATTCCTTAACTCCGGCGTGTCGATTCGCCTGGAAGACAAGCGCGACGATAAAAACGATCACTACCACTACGAAGGTGGTATCAAAGCGTTCGTTGAATATCTCAACCGCAACAAGAACCCGATTCACCCCAATGTGTTCTACTTCTCCACCGAAAAAGACGGTATCGGCGTTGAAGTTGCGCTGCAGTGGAACGACGGTTTCCAGGAAAATATCTACTGCTTCACCAACAATATTCCGCAGCGCGACGGCGGAACGCACCTTGCCGGTTTCCGCGCGGCGATGACGCGTACGCTCAACGCCTACATGGATAAAGAAGGTTACAGCAAAAAAGCCAAAGTCAGCGCTACCGGTGACGACGCGCGTGAAGGCCTGGTGGCAGTAGTTTCGGTGAAAGTACCGGATCCGAAATTCTCCTCTCAGACCAAAGACAAGCTGGTCTCTTCCGAGGTGAAATCGGCGGTGGAACAGCAGATGAACGAACTGCTGAGCGAATACCTGCTGGAAAATCCGTCTGACGCCAAAATTGTGGTCGGCAAAATTATCGATGCCGCGCGTGCGCGTGAAGCCGCACGTCGTGCACGTGAAATGACCCGTCGTAAAGGCGCGCTGGACCTGGCGGGCCTGCCGGGCAAGCTGGCAGACTGTCAGGAGCGCGATCCGGCGCTGTCTGAAATCTACCTGGTGGAGGGTGACTCTGCAGGAGGTTCCGCCAAGCAGGGACGTAACCGTAAGAACCAGGCGATTCTGCCGCTGAAAGGTAAAATCCTTAACGTGGAGAAAGCGCGTTTCGACAAGATGCTCTCTTCACAGGAAGTCGCCACGCTGATTACCGCGCTGGGCTGCGGTATCGGCCGCGATGAGTACAACCCGGACAAGTTGCGCTATCACAGCATCATCATCATGACCGATGCGGACGTCGATGGTTCGCACATCCGTACGCTGCTGCTGACCTTCTTCTATCGCCAGATGCCGGAAATCATCGAGCGTGGCCACGTCTACATCGCGCAGCCACCGCTGTACAAGGTGAAGAAGGGCAAGCAGGAGCAGTACATTAAAGATGACGACGCGATGGATCAGTATCAGATTGCCATCGCGCTGGACGGTGCAACGCTGCACACCAACGCCAGCGCACCGGCGCTGGGCGGCGAGCCGCTGGAAAGCCTGGTGGCGGAATACAACAGCACCCAGAAGATGATCAAGCGTATGGAGCGCCGCTTCCCGTCTGCGCTGCTGCGCGCGCTGGTTTATCATCCGACCCTGAGCGATCTCAGCGATCAGACGGCAGTGACCGCATGGCTGGAGAGCCTGGTGGCTTACCTGAACGAGCGCGAAGCGCATGGCAGCAGCTATGTGGCACAGGTGCGGGAAAACCGCGAACAGCAGCGCTTTGAGCCGGTGCTGCGCGTGCGTACTCACGGTGTTGATACCGATTATCCGCTGGACAGCGAGTTCATTGACGGCGCGGAATACCGCAAAATCTGTGCACTCGGCGCGCATCTGCGTGGTCTGATTGAAGAGGATGCCTACATTGAGCGTGGCGAGCGCCGTCAGCCGGTTGCCAGCTTCGAGCAGGCGATTGACTGGCTGGTGAAAGAGTCGCGCCGCGGTCTGTCAGTGCAGCGCTATAAAGGTCTGGGCGAGATGAACCCGGATCAGCTGTGGGAAACCACCATGGATCCGGACAGCCGCCGCATGCTGCGCGTCACCATCAAAGACGCCATCGCCGCCGACCAGTTGTTCACCACGCTGATGGGCGATGCGGTTGAACCGCGCCGCGCCTTCATCGAAGAGAACGCGCTGAAAGCCGCCAACATCGATATCTGATATCGCAAAACCCTTCCCAAACGGAAGGGTTTTTTGTTTTAATCACCGTTATTAATTCCCTCCTGAGCACCAACCTCTTTGTTCGCAACGCATCTTCCGCTGCCGATTAACTGGTCAATGTGAGCTGAATCGCGCTAGCATTAAAGCCAGACCCTGAATTAACCGAGGACGTTATGGCGATAAAACTGATTGCGATCGATATGGACGGCACGCTGCTGAATCCGCAGCACGAAATCACGGCGGGCGTCAAAGCGGCGATTGGCCGGGCGCGGGATAAAGGTGTGTCGATCGTGCTGGCCACCGGACGCCCGTTTGTTGGTGTGGAGCGCTACCTGATGGAGCTGGATCTGCGTCAGCCGGGGCAGTATTGCATCAGCAACAACGGCGCACTGGCGCACAGCGCGGACAGCGGTGAGGTGGTGGCCGAGAAGACGCTTGGCTTTGATGACTATCTCTACCTGGAACAGCTGGCGCGCGACCTTGGGGTACATTTTCAGGCGTTCGACAAATCCTTCCTCTACACGCCAAATAAAGACATCAGTGAATACACCATTCACGAAGCCAGCCTGACCGGCATTCCGGTGCGCTATCGCGCTGTAGAAGAGATGGACCCGGCGACGCGCTTCCCGAAACTGATGATGATCGACAAACCGGAGCTGCTGGATAAAGCCATCGCCGCGTTACCGGCGCGCGCGCGCGACAGTTATACCATTCTGAAAAGTGCACCTTACTATCTCGAAATCCTTAATCCGCTGGTCAACAAAGGCTACGGCGTAAAAATGCTGGCGGAGAAACTCGGCCTGCAGCCGTCAGAAGTGATGGCGATTGGCGATCAGGAAAACGATCTGGCGATGATTGAATACGCCGGCACCGGCGTGGCGATGGGCAATGCGATTGATTCCGTGAAGCAGATTGCGCAGTTCGTGACGAAGACCAATATGGAAGATGGTGTCGCGCACGCCATTGAAGAGCTAGTGCTGTAACCCTCCTCTGATGCGGGCGGCGTTCTGCTGCCCGTCACTTCTCTGCTGAATTTTTTGCTGCCAGTGTGCCGACGGGTTGTCTGTTTTGTGATCCATATTGTAGTACAAACAATTCATATAGTACTACAATTGCCGCCAGAGGATGCGTCAGGGATTGGGTTTTGCACGACGAAAGCAGTAATCTGATTGCTCACGCCTTTCACGGAATCGAACCCTATGACGCAGGAACCACTGAGTAAAACAGAGCGCATCATCCAGACGCTGGGTGAAGAGATTGTGGCCGGAAAATATGTGCCGGGCGCCGCGCTGCCGGCGGAAGCGGAGCTGTGCGAGCGATTTTCAACCTCGCGCAACATTATCCGCGAAGTGTATCGCTCCCTGATGGCTAAACGCCTGATGGAGATGAAGCGCTACCGCGGCGCGTTTGTCACCTCACGTAACCAGTGGAACTATCTCGACAGCGATGTACTGCAGTGGGCGCTGGCGCACGATCACGATCCGCGCCTGATTGCGGCCATGAATGAGGTGCGCGTGCTGGTGGAGCCGCAAATTGCGCGCTGGTCGGCCGAGCGGGCAACGTCGACCGATCTGGCGGCGATTGAGCTGGCCTACAACGAGATGGTGGCCAACCACCTCAACCGTGATGCCTTTAACGACGCAGATATCCGCTATCACGAAGCGGTGATGGCCTCGGTGCATAACCCGGTGCTGCAGCAGCTTAATGTGGCGATCAGCCAGTTGCAAAAAGCGGTGTTTGCGCAAACCTACATGGCGGACTCCGGCAACATGCCGCGCACGTTAGCCGAACATAAAGCGCTGTTCGATGCCATTCGTCACCAGGATGGCGATGCGGCGGAACAGGCGGCGAAGGCGATGATTGCCAGCTCAACCGCCCGACTCAAGGAGATTTTGTGACCCGTTATATCGCCATTGACTGGGGCTCCACCAACCTGCGCGCCTGGTATTACCGCGCCGGTGAATGCGTCGATGAGCGCCGTTCGGAAGCGGGCGTGACGCGCCTCGGCGACCGCACGCCTGCTCAGGTGTTTGCCACCATTACCGACGGCTGGCCGGTGGCCGAAGTCCCGGTGATCATGGCCGGCATGGTGGGCAGCAACGCTGGCTGGCTGGCAGTGCCTTATCTCGCCTGCCCGGTGGCGCTCAATGCATTAAGCGATCGCCTGACCTGCGTGGAAGGAAAAGCGTGGATTGTGCCGGGACTGAGCGTCGAACGTGACGACAACTACAACGTAATGCGCGGTGAAGAAACCCAGCTGCTCGGCGCGGTCACGCTGCAGCCCGCGCCGCTGTATGTCATGCCGGGCACGCACGCCAAGTGGGTGCAGATGGAACAGGATCGCGTCATCGATTTCCGCACCGTGATGACTGGCGAGCTGCACCATTTACTGCTGAAGCAGTCGCTGATTGGCGCCGGTTTACCCGCGCAGGAAGCCAGTCCGGACGCGTTCCGGGACGGTTTGCAGATTGGCAGCCACGACCGCTCAATTCTGGCGCGCCTGTTTGAAGTGCGTGCCGCCCACGTGCTCGGCGCGCGCGATCGGCGCCATATCAGTGATTTTCTCTCTGGCCTGTTAATCGGCCATGAAGTAGCGCAGATGACGCAGCAGTTAACGCATAGCCGCCAGCCGATTGTCATTATCGCTGGCAGTGAACTGGCACAGCGTTATCAGCAGGCGCTGGCCTTTATCGGAACAGATTCAGTCACGCTGGAGGGCGATCGCGCTTTCCAGCACGGAATAAGGAGTATTGCGCATGTCCTGGCCCACTAAACTTCCGCTGATCGCCATTCTGCGTGGCATCACGCCGGATGAAGCTGAAGCGCACGTCGCGGCGTTAATCGACGCCGGTTTCGATGCGATTGAAATTCCGCTCAACTCGCCAGAGTGGGCGAAAAGTATCGGCGCGATGGTGCAAACCTTCGGCGATAAAGCGCTGATCGGAGCCGGCACCGTGCTGCAGGCGACGCAGGTCGATCAGCTGGCGGCGCTCAACAGCAAGCTGGTGGTGACGCCCAATACCGATGCTGCGGTGATTCGCCAGGCCGTGGCGCACGGTATGCTGGTTGCCGCAGGCTGTGCCACCGCCAGCGAAGCCTTCACCGCGCTGCAGGCTGGGGCGCAGGCGCTGAAAATTTTCCCGTCGTCGGCGTTTGGTCCGGGCTACATCAAAGCGCTGAAAGCGGTGCTGCCGCCGGAGGTGCCGGTCTTTGCCGTGGGCGGCGTCACGCCGGAAAACCTGCATGAATTTATCGCCGCCGGTTGCGTCGGGGCTGGCCTGGGCAGCGATCTCTATCGCGCCGGTCAGCCGCTGTCGCGCACCGTGGAGAAGGCCCGCGCATTTATTGCTGCCTATAAGGACGCTGTACAATGAAAATTACGAAACTGACTACTTATCGCCTGCCGCCGCGCTGGATGTTCCTGAAAATTGAAACCGACGAAGGCATCATCGGCTGGGGCGAGCCGGTGATTGAAGGGCGCGCGCGCAGCGTCGAAGCGGCGGTGCATGAGCTGTCGGAATATCTGATTGGGCAGGATCCGGCGCGGATTAATGATCTGTGGCAGGTGATGTATCGCGGCGGTTTTTATCGCGGCGGCCCGATTTTAATGAGCGCCATTGCCGGTATCGATCAGGCGCTGTGGGATATTAAAGGCAAAGCGCTGGGCGTGCCGGTGTATCAGCTGCTGGGCGGTCTGGTGCGTGACAGCATCAAAGCCTATAGCTGGGTAGGCGGCGATCGTCCGGCTGAAGTGATTGATGGCATTAAGAAATTACGTGGTATCGGCTTTGATACCTTCAAACTCAACGGCTGTGAAGAGATGGGCATCATCGACAATTCACGTCAGGTCGATGCCGCTGTTAACACCGTCGCGCAGATCCGCGAAGCCTTTGGCAGTGACATTGAGTTTGGCCTCGATTTCCACGGTCGCGTCAGCGCGCCGATGGCCAAAGTGCTGATCAAAGAGCTGGAGCCGTATCGTCCGCTGTTTATTGAAGAACCGGTGCTGGCCGAGCAGGCAGAATACTATCCGCGCCTGGCGGCGCAGACGCATCTGCCGATTGCCGCAGGCGAACGCATGTTCTCCCGCTTCGAGTTCAAGCGCGTGCTGGAAGCCGGTGGGCTGGCGATTCTGCAGCCGGATCTGTCGCACGCCGGCGGTATCACCGAATGCTACAAAATCGCGGCGATGGCCGAGTCCTATGACGTGGCGCTGGCACCGCACTGTCCGCTGGGGCCGATTGCGCTGGCTGCCTGTCTGCATGTCGACTTCGTGTCGCGTAACGCAGTGTTCCAGGAGCAGAGCATGGGCATTCACTATAATCAGGGCGCTGAACTGCTCGATTACGTGATCAATAAAGATGATTTTAAAATGGATGACGGCCATTTCTATCCATTAAATAAACCCGGCCTCGGTGTGGAAATTAATGAAGAGCTGGTGATTGCGCGCAGTAAAAATGCGCCAGACTGGCGCAACCCATTATGGCGATTTCCTGATGGATCGGTAGCCGAGTGGTAATGTCCGTAGTATTGCGCCCGATCGCTGCGTTTACCGCTTTATAACAGCACCGATTATCAGGCGATTAAACATCTGACTATTTAAACCATGTGCGGAATATATAAGGCACAGGGCAGCGCTCAACCTGTTTTCACCGCGCTGCCAGTTTACCGCTGCTGCGGCTTTTATCTTCGATAACCTTACCCTACGTTGGCTGCGGCGTGCTTCGGCACGTCCGTCAGCTGACATCTGACGGAGAAACACCATGGATCTCTCTGCTGTTCAGGCGAAACCTACGCGTCGCCGTTATATTACGCTGCTGATGATTTTTATTACGGTAGTCATTTGTTATGTCGATCGCGCTAATTTAGCCGTGGCCTCGGCGCATATTCAGCAGGAATTCGGCATCAGCAAAGCAGAAATGGGGTATGTGTTTTCTGCTTTTGCCTGGTTATATACCCTGTGCCAGATTCCCGGCGGCTGGTTTCTCGATCGCGTAGGCTCACGCCTGACCTATTTTATCGCTATTCTCGGCTGGTCGGTGGCGACATTATTGCAGGGATTCGCCAGCGGCTTATTATCGCTGATAGGTCTGCGCGCCATTACCGGTATTTTTGAAGCGCCGGCTTTCCCGACCAATAACCGCCTGGTTACCAGCTGGTTCCCGGAACAGGAGCGCGCTTCGGCCGTTGGCTTTTACACCTCCGGTCAGTTTGTCGGCCTGGCGTTTCTCACGCCGCTGCTGATCTGGATTCAGGAACTGCTGAGCTGGCACTGGGTGTTTATCATCACCGGCGGGATTGGCATTGTCTGGTCGCTGGTGTGGATGAAGGTTTATCAGGCGCCGAGCCAGAGCAAAGGCATCAATCAGGCCGAGCTGGATTACATTCGTGCCGGTGGCGCGATGGTTGATGGCGATGCGCCCGGCGAGAAAAAAGCACGCGTTAAACTCACCGCGGCCGACTGGAAACTGGTGTTTCATCGCAAGCTGTGCGGCGTGTATCTCGGCCAGTTCGCGGTGACCTCAACGCTGTGGTTTTTCCTCACCTGGTTCCCCAACTACCTGACGCAGGAGAAACATATCGCCGCGCTGACGGCCGGCTTTATGACAACCGTGCCGTTTCTCGCCGCCTTTGTTGGCGTGATCCTCTCCGGGATGGTGGCCGATCGCCTGGTGCGCAGCGGCCGCTCGCTCGGCTTTGCCCGCAAGACGCCGATCATCTGCGGCCTGCTGATCTCCACCTGCATTATGGGCGCAAACTACACCAACGATCCGCTGTGGATTATGGTGCTGATGGCGCTGGCCTTTTTCGGCAACGGGTTCGCGTCCATCACCTGGTCGCTGGTCTCGTCGCTGGCGCCGGTACGCCTGATCGGCCTGACCGGCGGCATGTTTAACTTTATCGGCGGCCTCGGTGGCATCACGGTACCACTGGTGGTGGGGTATCTGGCGCAGGATTACGGCTTTGCGCCCGCGCTGGTGTACATCTCCGCCGTTGCGCTGATTGGCGCGCTCTCTTACATCCTGCTGGTGGGGGATGTGCAGCGCGTGGGCTAAGCTTCCGGGTGCGCATGCCTGCGCACCCGCATTAGCTGCTCAGCTTTTGCTTAACTGAACGGCATCACGTAATTTGTCCGGCAACGGTTACATCTGAGGTTGCCCCATGTCAGAAAAACAACTCACCTTTACTCAGCGCCATCATCAGCTGACCAATATCAACGTCTGGACCGCCGACAGCCAGTGGCTGGCATTTGATGTGCGGCCGTCCGGCGCCGCGTTTACCAGCCTGACCATTGAGCGCGTCAACGTGCACAGCGGCGCGGTCGAGGTGCTGTATCAGGCGCGCGATGGCGCGCACGTCGGCGTGGTGACCGTGAGTCCGGATCTGCCGCCGCGCTATGTCTGTATTCATGGGCCGGAGCATCCCGATGCGCACTGGCACTATGACTTTCATCACCGGCGCGGCGTGATTGTTCAGCAGGGCATCGCAGAGAACCTCGACGCCTGCGATATCACCGCGCCCTATACGCCGGGTGCGCTGCGTGGTGGCTCGCACGTGCATGTGTTCAGTCCGGATGGCTCGCGGCTGAGCTTTACCTATAACGATCACGTGATGCATGAGCGCGATGTGCGTGAAGATCTGCGTAACGTCGGCGTGGCGGTGCCGCTGCATCCGGTGTGCCCGCCGAAGCAGCATCCGCGCGAATATGACGGCAGCCACTACTGCGTGCTGGTGAGCCACACCCGGCGCGATCCGCAACCGGGCAGCGATCAGATTGACCGCGCTTATGAAGAGTGCTGGATTGGTGAGCGCGGCTACCAGAAAGCGGACGGCAGCTGGCAGCGCTGGGCCATCGCCTTTATCGGCGATACGCGCAATGCCAGTGGTGAAAAAGTGCCGGAAGTGTTTGTGGTCGATCTGCCGGAGGCGCTGGCGGACTATGCCAAAGCCGGCAACGCGCCGCTGCAGGGCACGGCAGAGCAGCTGCCGGCACCGCCAGCTGGCGTACAGCAGCGGCGGATCACGCACAGCAAAGGGCTGGCGCTGCAGCCGCGCCACTGGTTGCGCGCTGCGCCGGATGGC